>NZ_CP016180.1:2100000-2245511 GCF_013377295.1 Pasteurella skyensis
GTGGGATATTTAATGGCGTTTTAGGGGCTTTTAAAACATATCTTTGAATAGTTCTAACAGAGCAATTATATTTAATTGCTAGTTGCTTATAGGTTTGTTTACCTTCTGTGTAATCTAGCCAAATTTGGCTTGAATTTAAGGATTTTTTGAAGGTAAAAGTTTTATTACAAATAGAGCATTTATAACGTTGAACATTATTTTGGGTACCATATTTGTGAATATTCGTTTTATGACAAAAAGGACAAGTTTTTTATTCATTTTCAAAAAAGTGGGCTAAAGCACAGTAATATAAAGCTTTAACCCATTTTTTACCAACTATTTTGTCTACTATGCCTTAAAATTGAATTAAAAAGAAGTGGTCGGCGAGATAGGATTCGAACCTACGACCCACTGGTCCCAAACCAGTTGCGCTACCAAGCTGCGCTACTCGCCGATCTTAATTTGAATTAGACAAAAAATGGGGTGGCTAATGGGATTTGAACCCACGACAACCGGAATCACAATCCGGGGCTCTACCAACTGAGCTATAGCCACCATTGTCTATTTTTTTGTTGTATTAGCATTAACGTCTGGCGCGCTCGACAAGATTCGAACTTGCGACCTTTGGCTCCGGAGGCCAACGCTCTATCCAACTGAGCTACGAACGCCTTTAAGTACTGCGTCGTTGCGAGAGCGTATGTTAGTGATTTTATAAGCTATTGTCTAGCATTTTTTTGCATTTTTTTACTGATTGAGGGGAATTTATCCAAAAACAGAAATTATTTGCAAAAAGTGTTACCGATCATACCGCTTAAAAAATATTTTGTAAGCTTATTATCCCATTGAGTAATAAAGTTTACCTATTTCTATTTTTTGACGACCACTTGCCTCTCGCCATCGATTAGAATCTCGCAATGAGTACACGCAACCGCAATATTCTTGTTGATAAAATTGCTCGCGTTTACTAATTTCTATCATTCGCTGTGAACCACCACCTTTACGCCAGTTATAATCCCAATATTCAACGTCACTATAGGGTTCCGCCGCTCTATGACCACAACCATTGATTTGATGCATATCCTTCCAACGAGAAATTCCTAAACAGCTAGTATAGACTGGAAAACCATTTTCGTGTGCATACTGTGCCGCTTTTTCAAAACGCATATCAAAGCACATTGTACAACGAATACCTCGTTCTGGTTCATCTTCCATTCCTTTTGCTCGCTCAAACCAATCTGCACGATTATAATCTGCATCAATAAAAGGAATATTATATTTCTCTGCAAAACGAATATTTTCTTCTTTACGAATTAAGTATTCTTTTAATGGATGAATATTTGGGTTATAAAAATAAATGGTAAACTCTATCCCTGATGCCAAAATGGCTTCCATTACTTCCCCTGAACAAGGTGCACAGCAAGAATGCAATAATAACTTTTTATGCCCATTTGGTAATTCTAGTTGTGGACGAACAAAAGGTGCATTTGGATCTTTTTTCCGACGACGTTTTTTATATTGTTCCATAACTTATTCAAAAAATCCTTTTACAGTTAACACAACCCAATCCCAAGCTTGCCCAAATATATTTGTTTCCGCCACATCTGACATTACCTGTAAATCAACGGAAGAAATGTTTTTGCCTTCTAGCTGATACATAATTTTACCAACCACTTGACCTTTTACAAGAGGTGCCTTAAGTGCTTTACTTTCCAGCTTATAATGTGCTTTTAACTCTGATTTTTTACCTTTAGGAACAGTAATATAGTGATCTTTAAATGAACCTAACTTAATATTATTTTGTGTTCCATAATAAACACTTTGATCTACCAACGCTTCACCCGCCTTTAACAATTTAAAGGTTTCAAAGTTGGAAAATCCCCATCTCAATAATTTCTTGCTTTCTCTTTCTCTGCCTTTATAAGTAGAGACTCCCATTACAACAGAAATTAGACGCATATTATCATTGGTTGCAGAAGCAACTAGATTATAACCCGCTTCATCAGTATGGCCTGTTTTCATACCATCAACATTCATTGATTTATCCCACAATAAACCATTGCGATTACGCTGTTTAATTTTGTTGAAAGTAAACTCTTTTTCTGAATAAACTTTATATTCTTCAGGTAAGTCTCTAATAATATGCGAACCAATAATAGCGATATCTCGAGCTGAAGAATATTGTTTTGGATTATCTAAGCCGTGTACTGTTGCAAAATGTGTATTTTTCAAACCAAACTTTTTAACGTATTGGTTCATTATATTAATAAAGCCTTCTTGAGAGCCAGACACGTGCTCAGCCATTGCCACACAAGCATCATTACCTGAAGCAATAATAATGCCTCGATTTAGTTGTTCAACTGATACTTTTTGGTTTAAATTTAAAAACATTTTGGATGAACCTGGAAACTTATAACCCCAAGCATCATTGGATACAGTGACGATATCATCATAGCTAATATGTCCCTGCTTGATTGCTGAACCAACAACATAACTTGTCATCATTTTAGTTAAACTTGCAGGATAATGACGTTGATCTGGATTTAAACTTGCTAAAACTTGTCCAGAATTATAATCCATCAATATATATGTTTTAGCCTTTAATGACGGTAATGTCGAGGTAAAATCCACCTCATTATTAGCGTAAGTCAGAGATGACATTGCCATTACACATACGCCTAATTTATATAAATGATTTTTAATCTGTAACATATCTACCCCTGTTTATTTACTAGAATATGTATAAACCTTATGGTGTGTTAAAAGAGCTAGCTGTTTTTTTAAGGTCTGTGCATGTGCAGCATTTTTTGCTGAAATTAACACATCGTAATATTTTCCTTGCTTCTTAATTATCGCCTTTGGTCTCACTGCACGAATAATTTCTTGAGCACTTTTTTGGGACTTAAATCCAAGTACTTTGACAACCGTTGGGCTTAAATTCTCAATTTTATATACTCTTTTTTGATTTCCCTTAATTTTAAGAGACAATCCTGATTTTTTAGCTATTTTTAATAAAGAAGCCGTGCCTTTTCCTGAAATATAGCCATTTTTATCTACGTGTAATGCTTCCATTTTTACTTTTGCAACACCTGATTTAAGCATACCTAAAGAACGTGCAGCTCGCTTAGAAAGATCTAAAATACGTTTTTTACTAAATGGGCCTCGATCATTTACCCTTACGATAATTTTACGTCCATTACGAAGATTTTCCACGAGTAAATAAGTACCAAAAGCTAAGGTTTTATGTGCTGCTGTAAAATGGTTTTCATTAAAAATTTCACCATTTGCTGTTTTTCGCCCATTAAACTTACCGCCATAATAGCTTGCCATTCCCACAGCATGATAACGAGCAGAGGCCTCTTTTCCTAAGGTTGTATATTTTTTCCCTCTATCACGATAACTATATCTTTTGGTTGAGACTTTTGAAGGATGTAACTCCGCTCCTTTTAATCCCATTTTTTGTATCGATGATTTTGCTGTGACAGGTAAGACCGACATCACCATCATCGTTACTAATAACGTACTAATAATTCTTCTAAATTGCATAATATCCCTTTAATTAAATTGTTCTTTGTTTACCTGTAAATTTTCTATTGTAAGGATTTGTATCTTTCTGTTTTGCCTGATGTACGTAAGTAGACATAACTAAACCAAACGCCGCCATCAAAGTCACAAAAGATGTTCCCCCATAACTAAAAAGGGGTAATGGTACACCAACCACAGGAAGAATACCACTAACCATACCAATATTTACAAAGACATAAACGAAAAATAACAGAGCCGTTCCTCCTGAAATAAAGCGTCCAAAAGCAGAGCTCGCTTTCACCCCAATAATCAACCCTCTTGCAATAATAAAAAGATAAATAGCAAGAAGAATTAATACACCAACCATTCCTTGCTCTTCGCCTAATACCGCAAAAATAAAATCCGTATGTGGTTCTGGCAGAAACTCCAATTGAGATTGTGTCCCCTCTAGCCAACCCTTTCCATAAAATCCGCCAGAGCCAATTGCAATTTTAGACTGAATAATATGATAACCCGCACCTAATGGTTCTCTTTCTGGATCAAGTAGCGTCATTACTCGTCTTTTTTGATAATCGTGCATCAAATAAAACCACATTACAGGAATAAAAGCTGCTAGAGCTAAGATGCCAGAGCCAATTAATTTCCAACTCAATCCTGCAAGAAATAAAACAAACATTCCTGCAGCAAAAACTAACAATGATGTTCCTAAATCAGGTTGTATCGCAACAAGTAACGTTGGTACTATAATAATTAACAATACAATTGCTGTATCTTTTAATGATGGAGGTAAAGCTCGTTTTCCCAAATAACTTGCAACCATTAAAGGTACCGCAAGCTTTGCTATCTCTGAAGGCTGGAAACGCACAAATCCTAAATTTAACCATCGTTGAGCCCCTTTACTGACTTCACCAGTGACATCTACTAATACCAATAAAATAAGACACACACAATAAAGTAGTGGTGATATTTTTTGATAAAATAGAGGAGGTAATAACGCCATAAAGAATAAAACACCAAACCCAAGAGTTACCTGAATGATTCGATTAGTAAACATTCTCTCATTTGCACCACTTGCACTATAAAGCACCCATAATCCATAACTTGTGATTACAAACAGTCCCAATAATAACCAAATATCCATATCTAATATTTTTTTTATATAGGTGACAAATTGCTTACTCATTGTCTTTCCTCTTGTTTGAGAGGTTGATTTTCTATATATTGCATATTTTTAAATATATCTGAGTTAAGTAAAATATAATCCATAATCTTTCTCACAACTGGTGCTGCATTACTGGAGCCTCCACCCGCATTTTCCAAAATGATAGAAATGATAACTTTAGGATCTTCATAAGGTGCGAAACTAATAAACAACGCATGATCATGAAGTTCTTTTTTTAACTCTTTAGCATCATATTCTTGGTTTTCTGCCAAACTAAATACTTGGGCGGTACCTGATTTTCCCGCTATATGATAAGGAGTATCTAAAAAAGCTTTACGAGCAGTTCCATTCAGTGCATTTGTTACACTATACATTCCTTGCTTTGCCTCTTTCCAAAAATGCTTAGGAACATTTTTAATATCATCATATAGCTTTGGATCCTGATATGATTGCATCTTCTCCCCAACAATTTCTTTCATTAAATGAGGCGTATTTACTTTACCGTTATTAACCAATACCGCCAATGCTTTCGCTAACTGTAGAGGAGTTGCAATCCAATAACCCTGTCCAATACCAATAGAAACTGTATCACCTTGTAGCCAAGATTGTTTATAACGTTTTTGCTTCCATTCTCGACTCGGCATAATAGCTGATGACTCTTCAAAAATATCAATTCCTGTTTGCATACCAAAACCAAACTTTTTCATCCATTTTGATACTTTATCAATCCCTAAATTAAATGCTAATTGATAAAAATAAGTATCTGAAGACTCCGCTATCGCCTTGTTTAAGTTAGTATGACCGTGCCCAACTCTTTTCCAATCCCTAAATTTACGACTTGTATTAGGCACAACCCAATAACCTGGATCAAAAATTGTCATTTGAGGAGTAATAACACCTTCGGTTAGCCCTGCCACAGCCATAAAAGGTTTAATAGTAGAAGCTGGCGGATAGGCACCTTGTGTTGCTCGACTATAAAGTGGACGATTAGGATTGTTCAACAATTTCGTATAATTATCATAAGAAATACCATCTACAAATAGATTATTATTGTAACTTGGCTTAGTCACCATTGCTAATATACTGCTATCCCTTGCATCTAAAACAACCACCGCTCCTTTCTTATCTTCAAGTAAATTAGAAATATAATTCTGTAAATCAACATCAAGTGTTAATTGGATACTACTTCCTGCAACAGAGGTTTTCTCTCGTAATTTGCGAATAACCTTACCACGATTATTAATTTCAACTTCTTCAAGCCCTGTTATACCGTGTAGTTGGTCTTCATAATATTTTTCTATTCCACGCTTACCTATATTATGCATACCCGCATACTGTTGATATTTCCCTTCTTCTTTTAATTTTTTCTGATCTTTATCATTAATTTTTGCCACATAACCAATAATGTGTGTTAACGACTCACCATAAGGATAATGACGTTTAAAATAGGGTTTTACATCAATATTTGGAAACAGATATTGATTAACAGCAAAACGAGCAATTTGCTCTTCCGTTAAATTTTTCTTAAGAAAGATAGGCGTGTAGTGAGAAGCTCTTCTGCGCTCTTTATGAAACTCTTCAATATCCTTATCCGTTAACCCAACAATCTCTTTTAATTTCTCTAACGTTTTCTCAAGATTATCCACTTTTTCAGGCACTACATACAGCCCAAAATAAGTTAAATTTTCAGCCAATACCCTACCTTTGCGATCATAAATCAACCCTCTTACAGGAGGTACAGGTAATAATTTTATACGGTTACCATTAGAGCGAGTTTGATAAGTTTTATAATCAGATACTTGCAGATGATAAATATTCACCAACAAAACGGCTGTTAAAATTAAAACACCAAGAAACCCAACCAATGCTCGACGAGCAAAGAGATTTGATTCAGCTTTGCTATTTCTTACACTATTGTTTTCTAGTGATTTAAAATGGTGCTTCTGATTAAATACTTTTTTCATTATTCTCGATGATAAGGATGATTAGTCGTTAATGACCATGCTCGATATAAACTTTCAGCCACAACCACTCTCACTAAGGGATGAGGTAAAGTTAACGGAGATAAAGACCAGCTCTGCTCTGCCCGTTGTTTACATTCAGAAGCAAGTCCTTCAGGGCCTCCTATCAATAAGCTCACATCTCGTCCATCATTTTTCCATATTTCTAATTGCTGAGCTAACTGCCCAGTTGTCCAAGGCTTACCCGGAATATCTAAAGTAACAATGCGATTACGCCCACAGGCGTTTAACATCGCATAACCCTCTTGATCTAAAATTCGTTTAATATCGGCATTTTTACCTCGCTTCCCTGCTGGAATCTCGACCAATTCGAACGGCATATCCTTAGGAAAACGACATTGATACTCTTCAAAACCTGTTGTTACCCATTTTGGCATTTTTGTACCAACAGCAACTAACTGAATTTTCATTTATGCCACAATTTCTCTAATTGATACAATTCACGGCTATCTTGTTGCAAAATATGTACTATTGCTTGCCCAAAATCTACCGCTATCCAATCTGCTGTCACTTTCCCTTCAGAGGCAAAGACTTCAATACCCGCTTTTTTACTTTCTTCGGTTAAATTATCTGCCATTGAGGCTACGTGACGGCTTGATGTTCCTGTACATACAATCATTGTATCTGTAATACTAGAGTTACCTTTTACATCAATGGTTTGTATATTCTCAGCTTTTAAATCAGCTAAGGTACTCTTTAAAAATTCAACTAAATTTATTTCCACTTTTCTATCCTTTTATATTAAACATACTCTTAGAAAACCTAGTATGCTATATGCTTGCATATATTTTTTGATTAATTGCAAATTTTATCACAAATCTAACCGCTTGTTTTTATGAATTACGCATTGTTTACATTACTGTGCCATTTGATCCACCACTTTCATAAAACCTTCAGCAGAACTATAAACCTCTTCTTTCCCTTGTGAGAGTAACAACATATCAGAAAGTTCACGAAATGCCCCTTGTCCTCCCCCTTTTTTTAATATTAAATCAGCTTGTTTTTGAATATACTCAGGAGCATCACCTACAGCAACGGACAAACCGCAAACCTCAAAAGCAGGTAAATCTAAGGTATCATCACCAATATAAGCGGTTTCTTCAGGAGTGACACCCGCCTCTTCAATCAATGTTAAACAAGCAGTACGTTTTTCCATTTTACCCAATAAAAAATAAGGAATTTTTAATACCTCAATGCGTTTACGTAATAAAGGTGAATCCCCACCAGAAAGAATCGCAACTTTTACTCCTGTAGCTAAAAGCATCTTTATCCCTAAGCCATCTTTTACGTGAAATTTTTTTAATTCTTCACCTTTCTCGTTGTAATACAGACCGCCATCAGTTAAAACACCATCAACATCACTAATTACTAATTTGATTTTTGTTAACTGCTTCATATATTCCTCATTTTTTCATTGATTTAAATTAAACTACATCTTAATATTACTGGATTATAACTTAGTTTTGAGGAATAAGAATGTCTATTGAACAAAATTTAAAATATATTCATCAACAAATTTGCAAATTTTCACAACAATGTGACCGCTTACCTAATACAATAACACTTCTTGCAGTCACAAAAACAAAACCTGTCTCAGATATTGAACAAGCTATCGCCTGTGGACAACGAGCTTTTGGTGAAAATTATGTACAAGAAGGTGTAGAAAAAATTACTTATTTTAAAGATCATAAAGAGCTAGAATGGCACTTTATCGGAACTTTACAATCTAAAAAAACTCGCCTCGTTGCAGAACATTTTGACTGGGTACAGACCCTCGATCGTTTAAAAGTGGCGACTCGACTCAATGAACAGCGCCCTACAGATATGCCTCCACTTAATGTACTTATTCAAATCAATATTAGTGATGAAGAATCGAAATCAGGTATTAATCCAAGTGAGATGCAAAGCTTCGCTAACGAAATCATTCAGTTACCTCATTTAAAATTAAGAGGCTTAATGGCAATCCCTAAACCAGAAACAGAGCCTGAACAACAAAAAATTGCATTAAATAAAATGCAAATATTATTTCAAGAGCTCAAACAGCTTGTGCCAGATGTTGACACTCTTTCAATGGGAATGAGCGATGATATGCAAAGTGCAATTGAATGTGGTTCCACAATGGTTCGTATTGGCAGTGCAATTTTTGGAGCAAGAAACTAACACTAATGCTATAATCTGACAAAATTAACTAAGATAGGTATTCTTTTGGCTAAAATACGTAAATTAACCAAAAATCAGAAGCGTCGCATTCAATCTAATCATTATAATAAAATTAATAAAAAAAATATTGAATGGCAAGATGATATGTTAGGTCACTTTGACAATGGACTGGTAATTGCAAGACACGCCAAACACGCAGATGTAGAAACTGAAAACGGTGAAGTTTTTCGTTGCAATATACGTAGAACGCTAAAATCTGTGGTAGTCGGTGATAAAGTATCTTGGCGAAAAGGTAGTGAACAATTGCAAGGCATTAGCGGTGTGATCGAGGCAATTTATCCTCGTAAAAATGAACTTTCTCGCCCCGATTATTATGACGGAATCAAAGTAATGGCATCAAATATTGATCAAATTATTATTGTATCTGCCGTATTGCCTGAATTGTCATTAAATATTATTGATCGCTATTTGGTGATTTGTGAAAATGCAAAAATTCCAGCCTTAATTGTGTTAAATAAAATTGATTTATTAAATGATGATGAGCGACAAGAAGTTGAAAAACAACTCGATATCTATCGTAACATTGGTTATCAAAGCCTTTGTTTATCTGCTCAAACAGGAGAGGGAATGGAAAAATTAGACCGCTATCTTTCACAAGGTACGTCTATTTTTGTAGGACAATCTGGTGTCGGAAAATCAAGCTTAATCAACCAAATACTTCCAGAGAGCAATATACTCACTAATAAAGTGAGTACTAACTCAGGGTTAGGGCAACACACGACTACCGCTTCCTATTTATATCAATTACCACAAGGTGGTAAACTAATTGACTCTCCAGGTATTCGTGAGTTTGGCTTATGGCATTTAGAGGTGGAGCAAATCACTCAAGGTTATATAGAATTTCAATCTATTTTAGGTTTATGCAAATTCCGTGATTGTAAACACAACACCGATCCAAACTGTGCAATTAGAGAAGCTGTAGAAGAAGGCAAAATTAACCGAACTCGCTTTGAAAATTATCATCGTTTAATTGAAAGTAGTAAAGAAGTGAAAGGACAACGCTATTTTAAAAACAATTAATTTTTATTTAAAAAAAGAGGATTACTTTACAAAAAAAGTGTTGTACAATTGCACAAAATTTTTAATCGTATATGCTCAAGATATGGTTGAGCGTCTCTACAGTTAACCTTAAATTAACTACTACGAAAATAACTCTTATTACAAAAAGTACTGAATTTAATTCCGTACTCCTTGCGTTGTTTTCGTAAAACTATGGTATTTTGTGATGAGAATAAAGCACTTGTATAAATCACAAAATAATTTATCTGTATTATTCAGCCTAGATGCGTGCATCTAGGCTTTTTTTGTTTCTAACATTTTTAAAATGACTTTGAGGATAAGATGACAAATCTACGTTTTTTCATTGAAAAGCAGTCTGGTTTTGATATAGAGGCGAAGCAGTTATGTGCTAAATTTAAACAAGAATTACATATTCAAGGATTAGAATCCTTAAAGGTAATCAATGGTTATGATATTTTTGATCTAGAAGCAAGTGTCCAAGAGATTGCTAAAATTAAATATCGAATTTTATCAGAACTTGTTAGTGATAAAGTTATTGATGAATTAAAATTAACAAATAAAACGTACTTTGCTGTTGAATGCTTAGATGGGCAATTCGACCAACGAGCAGACTCTGCTTTACAATGTATTGAAATTATTTTATCAAAAAAACTTAATATTACCGTTAAATCTTTTAAAATTATTATTCTTGAAGGAAGTGTTAACCTCGCTGACCTCAGTAAAATTAAACAATTCTATATAAACCCTGTTGATAGCAAAGAGAAAGATTTATCTCTCTTTGCTAAAACACCCATTACTATTAATGATAGCGTAGTTATCTATGATAACTTCCTCAGTCTTAATCATAACCAACTCGATCAATTAAAAGATGAACTAAATCTTGCTATGGGCTACGAAGATTTACATTCTATTCATCAACATTATCAACAACTAGGTAGAAATCCTACTGAAACTGAAATTAAAGTTTTTGATACCTATTGGTCAGATCATTGTCGCCATACCACTTTTGAAACACAAATTAGACATATCAGCTTTCCTGATTCGCCTTTTGGACAACAAATACAGTCAGCATTCAATCATTATTTAGACATTAAATCAAAAGTAGCTGCAAATAAGTCTCAGTGTCTAATGGATATGGCAACAGTGATGGCAAAATATTTACATAAAACTGGATATTTAGATGATTTAGAAATTTCTGATGAAAACAATGCCTGTTCTGTCTATTTGGATGTGGAAACTAGCGATTTTTCAGGGGAAAAACACCTTGAAAAATGGTTGTTGATGTTCAAAAATGAAACTCACAATCACCCAACAGAAATTGAACCGTTTGGTGGTGCCTCTACTTGTTTAGGCGGTGCTATTCGAGATCCATTATCTGGGCGAGCTTATGTTTATCAGGCAATTCGCGTGACAGGTTCAGCTAATCCACTGGAAAAAATCGAAGATACTCTTGCTGGTAAATTAAGCCAACAAAAAATCACCACTGAAGCTGCTGAAGGTTATTTTTCCTATGGTAACCAAATTGGTATTGCTACCTCATTGGTATCAGAGTTGTATCACGAAGGTTATAAAGCTAAACGTATGGAAGTAGGTGCTGTGGTTGCTGCTGCTCCAATTAAAAATGTAATTAGAGCTAAACCACAACCCAATGATCACATTATTTTACTCGGTGGCAAAACAGGACGCGATGGCTGTGGTGGTGCATCAGGTTCATCCAAAGAACATAATGATAGCTCTTTACTACTTTGTGGAGCAGAAGTACAAAAAGGTAATGCTCTAGAAGAGCGTAAAATTCAACGTTTATTCAGAAATGCTAACGCAACTAAATTAATTAAAAAATGTAATGATTTTGGTGCAGGTGGGGTTTGTGTTGCGATTGGTGAACTTGCCGATGGTGTTAAAGTTAATCTTGATTTAATTCCTGTAAAATATGAAGGTTTAAGCGGTACTGAACTTGCTATTTCTGAATCACAAGAACGTATGGCCGTGATTGTGTCTGAAAAAGACAGCCAAACCTTTTTACAATATGCCCAAGAAGAAAATTTATTAGCAACAGTCGTTGGTAAAGTAACAGATGATAGTCGTTTATTACTAACGTGGAAAGGGACAAATATTGTCGATATTCAACGTGAGTTTTTAAACACTAATGGTGTGAGACAACAAATTGATATTACCATTACCGATATTGATAAACAACAACCCTTTAAGCGGGTGGTTTCAGGTGATAATTTACAAAAACAGTGGGAAGAAAATTTATGTGATTTAAACATCGCCTCACAAAAAGGTTTAAGCGAAATATTTGATTCTACTGTTGGAGCAGGAACAGTATTAATACCATTTGGTGGACGTTACCAAATGACCCCAATAGATGTTTCTGTTGCTAAATTGCCAGTGCTTAATAAAGAAACACAAACCGTTTCTGCCATTACTTGGGGGTGTAATCCTTATCTATTATCGTGGTCACCTTATCACGGTGCAATGTATGCCGTCATTGATTCTCTCGCTAAATTAGTTTCAGTAGGTATTGATTATAAGAAAGCTTGCTTATCGTTCCAAGAATACTTTCAAAAACTGGGGCAGGATAGTGTCGCTTGGTCAAAACCTTTTTTAGCACTACTGGGAGCAATCAAGGCTCAAAGTAATTTTCACGTTGCTGCTATTGGTGGTAAAGATTCGATGAGTGGCACATTTAACGATTTGCACGTACCACCGACTTTTATTTCTTTTGCAGTAAGTTCTGGTAATATTAATAACATTATTTCTCCTGAATTTAAGCAAGTTGGTTCATATATCTATCTACTGGATAATCCATTAGATAATGAGGGGCAATATGATGCCCATACCCTTAAAAATAATTTTGAGACAGTGCTGACAGGTATTGAAGAAGGCACTATATTATCAGCAATGACAGTAAAACACGGTGGTATTGCGGAAGCTTTGGCAAAAATGAGTTTCGGTAATCGTATCGGTGTTAGACTCAATAATAATGACACTGATTATTTTACTATTAAACCCGCCAGTATTGTTATTGAAAGTCAGCAAATAATCAATCAACCTAATGCGATTTTATTAGGGCGAAGTATTAATGAATTTTCTATTATTATTGATAACGAACATATTAATCTAACTACTTTGCAAGAAGTATGGCTAGGAAAACTAGCAAAAATTTTTCCAGTAAAAACGGATGAACAACCGGCTATTCTGACAGATTTATCTGTGGCAACAAATAAAATAGCACATTCAATACAAGGTGTTAAGGTTGCAAAACCTAGAGTATTAATCGCCACTTTCCCTGGTAGTAATTCAGAATACGATATGTATAACGCATTTAATCGCAATGGAGGATGTGCGGAAATACTATTATTTAGAAATATTACCTCAAATTATATTCGTGATTCTATTAATCAACTGTGCCATAAACTTAAAACAGCACAAATCTTTGTATTACCTGGCGGTTTTAGTGCAGGTGATGAGCCAGATGGTTCAGGTAAATTTATTGCTGCTATCTTACAAAACCCACAATTAAAAGAGAGTATTAATGAATTTCTAGCAAGAGATGGCTTGATTTTAGGTATCTGTAATGGCTTCCAAGCTCTTGTTAAATCAGGCTTGTTACCAAATGCTAATATTGGTCAAATTACTCCACAATCACCAACGCTGACTTTTAATAAGATCGGCCGCCACATTTCTCAAATGGTAACAACAAAAATAGTGAATAACCAATCACCTTGGTTATCTTCTTTTGCTGTGGGGCAAACTTTTAATATTCCCGTCTCCCATGGCGAAGGACGTTTTTATGCAAGTGAAGAGACCTTACAACAACTCATTGCCAATGGGCAAATTGCGACACAATATGTTGATTTATCTGGTAGAGCAACTAATGAATTTATTTATAACCCTAATGGTTCAAGCCTAGCCATAGAAGGTATTTGTCAGCTGATGGCAGAATTTTAGGAAAAATGGGGCATTCCGAGCGCTATTCTGAAGGAACATTCAAAAATATTTCTGGTGATAATGACCAAAATATTTTTGTTAATGGTATCAATTATTTTAGATAGCTTAATGCTAATGGTAAGAATCAATTGCTAAGAACAAATGTCAAATAACATTATTTTAGTTGTATAAAAACTCATATAGGAGCAAAAATGAAAGTAGGAATTATCTTCGGTAGTCAATCTGACCTAGAAGTAATGCAGGGAGCAGCAAATTGTCTTAAACAATTTGGTGTGACATACTCAGCTCACGTATTATCAGCACACCGTGTGCCTGAATTACTGGTTGAAAAACTAGCTGAATTTGAACGTGAAGGCTATGGTGTTGTGATTGCAGGTGCTGGACTTGCTGCTCACTTATCTGGCGTTATTGCATCTAAAACCACTTTGCCAGTTATCGGTGTACCGATAAATGCTGCTCTTGACGGTTTAGACGCATTACTGTCTATTGTGCAAATGCCAAAATCAATTCCTGTGGCTACTGTGGGGATTAATAACTCCTATAATGCTGGTATGCTTGCGGTACAGATATTAGCAACAAACAATGCTGAATTACAAACTAAATTGCAAGATTTCAGACAACAAATGAAGGCTGATTTTAAGCAAAATATGAATGTAGAACTATAACCATTAATTATTTTATCCAAACGATAGAAAAACAATGAAAACAGAATTTATTTACGAAGGCAAAGCCAAACAAATTTATGCAACCAGTAATGCTGAGCAAGTGATTATTTTTTACAAAGATGATGCCACGGCTGGTAATGGTGCAAAAAAAGGAACAATCAAAGATAAAGGCGTACTCAATAACCAAATTACTACAATAATTTTTAAATTGTTGGAAGAAAATGGTATCAAAACGCACTTTATTGAAAAATTAAGCGATCGTGAACAGCTATGCCAAAAAGTTAAAATCTTTCCTCTAGAAGTCATCGTTAGAAACGTAATTGCAGGTTCAATGGCAAAACGAGTGGGTATTACCGAAGGTACAAAACCAAATAATACCATTTTTGAAATTTGCTATAAAAATGATGAATATGGCGATCCATTGATTAATGATCACCACGCTGTCGCATTAGGTTTAGCAACTTATGAAGAACTTACAAAAATTTATGACATTACCGCAAAAATTAACGAGTTACTAAAAACAAAATTCGATAAACTCGGCATTACCCTTGTTGATTTTAAAATTGAGTTTGGTAAAAATACTGATGGCGAAATTGTTCTTGCCGATGAAATCACCCCTGATACCTGTCGTTTCTGGGATAAAGAAACAGGTAAAAAATTGGATAAAGACCGTTTCCGTCAAGATTTAGGCGATATTGAAGATGCCTATTTGGAAATTTTTCAGCGTTTAGCAAAATAAAAAGAATATGAAAAAATTAGCAGAATTAAGTAAATCAGAATGGTATGACCTTGCACTTGCTGTTTATGCCCTTTCTCGTAGTGATACTTCTTCTTGGAAAGAACTTTCTGATGATTTACAAAATACTGATGTGGGTAAATTATGCCAACGATATTTAAAAACTCGTGATTATAAACATATAGATATGGCAGGTCAGCTTATGATAGGCAAACACTGGGAAATAGCATTTGGAAGAATGTTTTAAACATTTTATTGTAATAAGTATATTACGAATTTATTAAGTTGAAATTAACAAAGTGGAGAAAAAATGACCACAAGTACATACAAACAAGCAGGCGTAGATAAAGAAGAAGGCTACAAAGCCGTTGAGTTGATGAAACAAAAAGTGCAAAAAACGCATAATTCATCAGTGCTAACAAACTTGGGGAGTTTTGGGGCGATGTACGCCTTAGGAAACTATAAAGAACCCATTTTAGTATCAGGCACCGATGGTGTAGGCACAAAATTAGAAATCGCTTTAACGCAGAAAAAATACGATACGGTCGGTATTGATGCTGTGGCGATGTGTGTTAATGATATTTTATGTCACGGTGCAAAACCACTGTTCTTTTTAGATTATTTGGCGTGTGGCAAATTAGAGGCTGAAGTTGCCGCTGAATTAGTATCAGGCATTTCTGATGGCTGCTTACAAGCTGGAGCAGCTTTAATTGGTGGAGAAACTGCTGAAATGCCAGGATTTTATCAAATTGGTGATTACGATATTGCTGGATTTTGTGTCGGTGTCGTAGAAAAATCACAATTGATTAATGGTGATAAAGTATGTGTTGGCGATAGTATTATTGCCTTACCTTCTAGTGGTTTTCATAGTAATGGTTTTTCTCTGCTACGCAAAATTTTTACCGATTATAATGAAGTTATTGAAGACAAAAGTGTAAGTGATTGGCTACTAACTCCAACCAAAATCTATGTGAAGCCGATTTTACAACTATTAGAAAAGTTTGATATTCACGCAATGGCACATATTACTGGTGGTGGTTTGATTGAGAACCTACCTCGTTGTATGAATAAAGACTTATCACCTGTAGTATTCAAAAATAACATCACTCCGCTATGGCAATCACTACCACTCTTTGCCGAAGTACAACAACGAAGCAATATCAGTGAAGATGAGATGTTTGGCACTTTTAATATGGGTGTAGGTTTTACCCTTGTGGTTAATCCTAATATGGCTGATGATGTTATTGATTATTTAGCCAGCATTGGCGAACCTGCTTATGTGATTGGACATATTGAACAAGGGGATAATCAATTGTGTCTAAAATAACATCTAAAAATTCTGTCAAAATTGCTGTTTTAGTCTCTGGTGGCGGTAGCAATATGATGCAATTAATTAAACATAAAATTGCAATCGATTGCGTTATTGCAGATAGAAGTTGTAAAGCTACCGCTCTCGCTGAACAACACCATATCACCACTTTTCAGGTAACAAGAGAAGATTGTTCACAGCAAATTTGTGAAATTTTAGCTACACGCAAAATTAATTTAGTGGTACTGGCTGGATTTTTATCTATTTTAGATAAAGACCTCACTGACTGCTATACCGTCATTAATATCCACCCTTCGCTACTACCTAAATATGGTGGGCTTGGAATGTATGGCTTAAATGTGCACAAAGCTGTCTTCGAAAGTGGTGATACCATCAGCGGTTGCACTGTGCATTATGTGAATGAAGGTATAGATACTGGCGATATTATCGCTCAAAGAGAAGTAGATATCAGTAATGCTAGCAGTGTTGAAGAAATTGCCAAATTGGTATTAGAAAAAGAGTGGGTATTATTACCAATGGTAGTTAAAGACCTAATTAAATATTCATTTACGTAAAGAAAGAATGCCTTATCTTTACAATATATTTGTAATAAAAACTTATTTTAAAGTAAAAATCAGGAAATGAAAAAATGAAAAGAGCATTAATATCTGTTTATGATAAAGAAGGTATTGTTGAATTAGCTGAACAATTGGTTAAAAACAATATAGAGATTATTTCCACAGGTGGAACTTATCAACACTTATTAGATAACGGTGTACCTGTACTAGAAGTCAGCCAAGTGATTGAATCTGATGAAATGCTAGATGGTCGAGTAAAAACACTCCACCCACATATTCATGGCGGTATTTTGGCAATACGTGACAATGCAGAACATATGCAAACTTTAAAAGAAAAAAATATCGCCACCATTGATTTTGTAATTGTGAATCTTTATCCATTCTTTGATAAAGTGAAAGAAAATTTACCTTTTGATGATACTATTGAATTTATTGATATTGGAGGTCCAACAATGCTCCGCAGTGCTGCCAAATCATTTAAAGATGTGGTAGTCATTACTGATAAAAAAGATTATCAGACCGTTATTGATGAACTAAACAACAATCAAACTATTAGTTATGAAACAAGGAAATTTTTTGCAAAAAAAGTATTTAATCTAACCGCTTGTTATGATGCCGCTATTTCCCAATTCCTACTTGATGATGATTGCCCTGAGTTTTTAACCATTTCTTATCAAAAAGAAAGTGAAATGCGTTATGGTGAAAATTCACATCAAAAAGCCGTTTATTATGTTGATAAAATGAATGATGGGGCAATGAAAGATTTTACCCAATTAAACGGTAAGGCCTTATCATTTAACAATATTCGTGATATGGATTTAGCGTGGAAAGTAGTCTGTGAATTTAATGAAACTGAAGATATCGCTTGTTGTGCAGTTAAGCACTCAACACCTTGTGGTGTTGCCATTGCTGATAGTGTTGAAACAGCCTATAACAAAGCCTACGAATGCGATCCCGTATCAATTTTTGGTGGCATTGTTGCCTTTAACCGTGAAGTTGATGAAAGTACAGCAAAAAAATTAAAAGATATTTTCCTAGAAATTGTTATTGCTCCTAGCTTTAGCGATGATGCTCTTACTACTCTTAAACAAAAGAAAAACTTAAGAGTCATCAAATGCAATCAAAAACCACAAGACAGTAAAGAATATATCAAAGTAGATGGTGGTTTGTTAGTGCAAGATGTAAATAATACCTTACTAGATAATGCTAAAGTGGTCACAAATAAACAACCAAGTGATATTGAGAACAAAGACTTATTATTTGCTTTAAAAGTAGTTAAATATGTGAAATCAAATGCAATAGTGATTGCCAAAGATGGGCAAACACTTGGAATTGGTGGTGGTGAAGTCAGTCGTATTTGGGCAACAGAAAAAGCCATTGAAAGAGCCAATATTTTTGGTAAAACCAATATGGTGCTTGCCTCTGATGCATTTTTCCCATTTAGTGATGTGGTTAAATTAGTATCAGAAAATGCTATTACCGCAATTATTCAACCGGGTGGATCTATTCGTGATCAAGACTCTATTGATGTCTGCAATAAAAAAGATATTGCGATGGTATTTAGTCAATTAAGACATTTTAAATATTAAGGTAACCTAAATGAAAATATTAATTATAGGAGCAGGTGGTCGTGAACACGCTATCGCCTGGAAGATAGCTCAAAATCCACGAGTAACAAAGATTTACGCAGCAGTTGGTAATGCCTATGATACTTTGTTACCTAATTGCGAAAATGTAAACTTAACAACAAATCAAGAAATCCTTGCTTTTGCCAAAGAGCAACAAATAGATTTAACAATTGTTGGTAGTGAAGAATTATTAGTAGCAGGTATCGTTGATTTATTTCAGCAAAATAACTTAACTATTTTTGGACCTGATAAAAAAGCAGCTAAATTAGAAGGTTCTAAATCCTTTGCTAAGCAATTTATGCAGAAATATGGTGTGAAAACAGCAAAATCACAAAGTTTTAATGATCCTAAACTTGCGTTAGATTATATCAAATTTATGCAATATCCTCTTGTAGTTAAAGCCAGTGGTTTAGCCGCAGGTAAGGGTGTAGTTATCTGTCAAACACATACAGAGGCTGAACAAGCCATTGATGATATGATGGTTAAAAAAGTCTTCACTAATGCTGGTGATACCATTGTTATCGAACAATTTTTAAAAGGAGTGGAAGTTTCTATTTTATCAATCACAGATGGTAAAACGATTTTACCTTTTATCTCTGCCAAAGATCACAAAAAAATTGGTGAGGGTGAAACGGGTTTAAACACTGGTGGTATGGGAGTTGTTGCTCCTAATCCGCATTATACTCCAGAAGTAGAACAACAGTTTATTACTGATATTCTGCAACCAACATTAAAGGGTTTACAGCAAGAAAAAATGGACTTTGCAGGTATCATTTTCTTTGGCTTGATGGTGTGTACTGACGGTGTTTATTTACTTGAATACAATATGCGTTTTGGCGATCCTGAAACGCAAGCCGTTTTACCACTTTTGGAGAGTGATTTACTGGAGCTTATTCAAAAATCCTTAGATAAACAGTTAGAAACTATCACTCTACAATGGCATAACGCTAGCACTTGTTGTGTCGTCCTTACCTCAGAGGGTTACCCTGTCAAATATAAAAGAGGGGACAAAATCTCAGGAATAGCAGAAAGCATTGAAAAAAAAGATTGCCAAATTTTTTTCGCAGGTGTTCAAGAAAAAGAACATCTCTACTACACAAATGGTGGAAGGGTGCTTAATATCGTAGGAATAGCGAGTAGCCTAGAAAAAGCAAAAGAGAAAGCATATCAAAACGTTACTAACATTACTTTTAGAGGAATGTATTATCGTAATGATATTGGTCAATTACTTTTAGATAAAAGGATATTAAAAATGTGTGGTATTGTTGGCGTAGTTGCTCAAAATTATGTAAACCAAATTATCTTTGATGCCCTAACAGTATTACAACACCGTGGGCAAGATGCAGCTGGAATAGTTACTGGCGATAATGGAAAGTTTTATATGCGGAAAGAGAATGGATTAGTCAGAGAAGTTATCCGTACTCGCCATATGAAAAAATTAACAGGAAATATTGGTATCGGTCATGTTCGTTATCCTACTGCTGGCACAACGAATGAGGCAGAGGCTCAACCTTTTTATGTCAATTCTCCTTATGGTATTGCTTTAGCTCATAATGGTAACTTGAATAATACCGCACAACTTGTTGATGAAATTCATAAAAATGATTTGCGACATTTAAATACCTATTCAGATTCAGAAGTATTACTCAATATTTTTGCCCATGAATTACAAATACAAGGAGCTAAAAATCCAACTGCAAAAGAAATATTTACTACTGTTGCTAATGTTCATAAACGTATCAAAGGTGGTTATGCCGTCGTTGCCTTAATCACAGGCTATGGAATTGTCGCATTCCGTGATCCTTACGGTATTCGCCCACTTGTTTACGGTAGCCGTGAAACACCAAATGGTAAAGAATATATGATAGCATCAGAAAGTGCTGCATTAGATATTTGTGGATTTACTTTGGAGCGAGATATTGAGGCGGGTGAGGCAATATTTATCACCACTGACGGTCAATGTTTTACCAAGCAATGTGCTGAAAAACCACAATTATCACCATGCTTATTTGAATATATTTATTTATCTCGCCCTGATTCTATTTTAGACGGCGTATCGGTCTATCATTCTCGTATGGCACAAGGTGTCAAATTAGCCCAAAAGTTAAAGCGAGAATGGGCAGATCATGATATTGATGTCATCATTCCCATTCCTGAAAGCAGTCGCACCGCAGGCAATGAAATGGCAAAAATACTTGGCATTCCTGCACGAGAAGGATTTGTGAAAAATCATTATATCGGTAGAACCTTTATTATGCCAAACCAAACTGTGCGTACAAAATCTGTGCGACGTAAACTCAATCCTATTCGTAGCGAATTTGAGGGAAAAAATGTCTTACTCGTAGATGATTCTATTGTACGTGGAACAACATCAAAGCAAATTATCAAAATGGCCCGAGAAATGGGAGCAAAAAAAGTTTATTTTGCCTCCGCAGCTCCAGCAGTACGTTATCCTAATATCTATGGTATTGATATGCCAACGACAGATGAACTTATCAGCCATCATTTAGATGATGAGAGCGTCGGTAAAGCCATTGGAGCAGATGGTATTTTATTCCAAGATTTAGCCGATCTAAAAATGGCTATTACAAATTTAAATCCTAATCTAACACAGTTTGAAACCAGTATATTCGATGGTAACTATGTCACTGATGAGAGAAATAATCCAAATTTACAAGCTATTTTAAATAGCAACAGATAAAATCAAATTTGCTTAATAATAACACACGCCAAAAAGAAAAAGCGGTAAGAGTGCAAATTTTGCAACATATCTTACCGCTTCATTTTACTTATTATCTTTTACTTTTTGCGAGAATGTAGCCCTTTTTTCTCTAAATTACGATAAATTAACCATTGTTGGAAAATAGTAATTGAGTTTGACGTAATCCAGTAAAGTACCAACCCAGAAGGGAAAAACAAGAAGAAACCTGTAAAAATTACTGGCATAAACATCATTACTTTTTGCTGTATTGGATCTGCTACTGGAGTAGGTGACATTTTTTGCAATAAAAACATCGAGGCACCCATTAATAATGGCATAATATAATATGGATCTTGTGCTGATAGATCTTGAATCCAACCAAAGAATGGTGCATGGCGAAGTTCTACAGCTTCCATAAATGTCCAATATAATGCAATGAAAATTGGCATCTGAATCAGAATCGGTAAACATCCACCCATTGGGTTTACTTTTTCTTCTTTATACAATTTCATTGTTTCTTGACTCATTTTTTGACGATCGTCACCATAACGCTCACGCATCTCTTGCAATCTTGGTTGCAACATACGCATTTTTGCCATTGAAGTATATTGTGCTTTGGTTAATGGATAGAGCAAGGTTTTTACTACAATAGTCACACAGATAATCGCCAATCCCCAGTTGATAACTAATTTTTGAATATGAGTTAATAACCAGAATAGCGGTTTTGCAATAAACCACGCCCAACCGTAATCAACTGTTAAATCAAAATGCTCTGCTGCTTGTGCCATCTCTTCTTGATTTTTAGGCCCTGTCCATAGGTTACTCGTAATAGTTTCTTGTGAGTTTGGTGCAACAACAGTAACTGGACCTCTATAACCAATAGATGCCGTCCCATTATTATTTACATTAGAATAAATAGTATTTTGAGCTTGTTGATTTGGGATCCATGCTGATACAAAATAATGTTGTAACATTGCTGCCCAACCCGCTTTTGTACCAATTGATAGATTTTTTTCTTTCATCTCATCAAAAGGATACTTTTGATAATTAACTTCAGATGAAGAGTAAGCGCCTCCCATATAAGTTGGCATTGTTAAATTACCCGAACTGTCAGCTAAAGTATGCTTAAGTTGCCCATAAGGTTCAACTTCTATAGGTTGTGCTGACTGGTTTTTGATCACAAAGTCAACGCCAATATCATAACTACCACGTTTTAAAATAAATTGTTTAGTATATGTAACACCCTCTTTTTCAAAATGAAGAGGAACCATTAAACTATCTTGTCCTTCTGCTAAAACAAATTTATCTGCCGTTACCTGATATTGTGGACGAGCCAATTTACTATCAATACCATTTTTTCCAACTAAGCCACTTTGTGCGACATAAACTGTTTTTGCATTATTTTCTAATAGTTTAAATGGTTGTTTACTATCTAATGTTGCATTATGTTTTAACAAATCAGACTCAACAACATCGCCACCCAAAGTATCAATAACTAAACGTAAAACATCATTTTCAACAATAATTGTCTTACCTGTAGTGGTTGTTTGATTGATCGTTGTTACACTTTGTGAAGATGCAGGAACATCACTAGAAGCATTTGTTGCTGTCGTTTTTTGCTCTACTGGTAATTGTACTGGATTGTGATCTGCCTGCCATTGCGTAAAAATTAAAAATGACACCAGAAACAGCCCTATAACGAGTAAACTACGATTTGAATTCATTTTGGTTTCTCTGTGATTAATTGAAAAAAGGGAACATCCCCGTAACTAAAGAAGAGTATTTTATAATAGGTTGGCACTCAATCCAACCAATTTTATCTACTAGCGGATACTTATTAGACAAAATTTGCAAATTTTAATAAATAAGTGACCGCTTACTTATTTTCTTTATCAGATTTTAAAGGGACAGGATCTTCACCACCTTGATGCAAAGGATGACATTTTGCAATGCGCTTTAAAGTCAACCAGCCACCTTTTACTGCACCATAAGTCTGTACAGCATCTAAACCATACTGTGAACAAGTAGGATTAAAACGACAACGAGGCATCAGCATAGGACTAATAAAATAACGGTAAAATTTTATTACCAAAATAAAAAATCGAGCAAAATAACCTATTTTTCGTTGTTTGCAAGACGAATATGACGTTGCCATAATTTATCCAATACTACAAAAATTTCTTTATTATCCAGTTTACCGATACCACCTTTAGCAATAAAAACAAAATCTAATGCGGGTAGCTGATGTTGCATTAATCGAAAACTCTCACGCACAACACGTTTGATCCTATTACGATCATGAGCTCTCTTTAAATGCTTTTTAGCAACGGTTAAACCAAGACGGGGAGTGTCAACAGAATTTGGACGAGCAAGAATAACAATATGGGGTGATGAGGCTCGCTGAGGAGACTCAAACACCGCCCTAAACTGAACGGGAGCTAACAAACGTAGCTCCCGAGAAAATTTTAGCCTATTCACGAAGGAATATCACTGCAAATTATGCAGATAAGCTTTTGCGACCTTTAGCACGACGACGAGCTAAAACTTGACGGCCATTCTTAGTTGCCATACGAGTACGAAAACCGTGTGAACGAGC
This sequence comes from Pasteurella skyensis, assembly GCF_013377295.1. Lineage (NCBI taxonomy): Bacteria > Pseudomonadati > Pseudomonadota > Gammaproteobacteria > Pasteurellales > Pasteurellaceae > Phocoenobacter > Phocoenobacter skyensis. The sequence goes on from NZ_CP016180.1 coordinate 2,124,092, forward strand.
ACGCTTTAATCGAGATGGTTGAAAAGTACGTTTCATTGTTTATCTACCTAATAAAATAATTAACCATAAAAAAGAGTGGCGATTTTACCTAGTATTTTAAAATAAATCAAGAGCAATCTACTTATCAATCGCTTAAATTTGATATTTTTTTATTCTATCTCACTTTCACTAAGTAAAATCCAACCATTTTCTAACCAGTCACAAAGACTATCTAACAAAAGTTCCAGTTCATCTTGTCGCAATGATTTAGATGCAAGCTTATTCCAAGAAATAGCATCACCATTAGCAATTCGCATCAGTAAATTTGCTTCCGCATCATTTAATTCATCAATCCACTCACCATTCACATAAATACGGAATGGATCCTCAGTATAAATAATTTTCACGTTAGCATCTTGTTGAACCCAACCACCATTTTCCAAAATAATCTGCAACTCATCAGGATAAAAAGCTTCATTTACCTCAAGTTGCTCATAACGGCGAGAACTAACAGTCTTTGCAACACTATGCAAAAAAAGATCATCAAACTGGGTGGAGTTTTGTAATAAATTGATTAATTGCAATTTCAAATTATTCACCATTTTAATATCCAACTTTCCTGTAGGTTGTTCACTCGCAGATAAGCGAAATGGTATATTAAATTGTGAACTACTCATTGAATCATCTTGATAACATAGTACCTTAGATAAATTTTCAAGTAACTCTACCCCATTTGGAAAACGTAATCCAAAGGAAAATGTTAAACAATCATCTTCAGCAATACCGTTGTGAGCCATACGTGAAGGAACATAAAGCACATCCCCTGGATACATCACTTCATCGAATACCAATTCTCCCATATCATCAAAAATACGAATTGGTTGATTTGGATTAAACTCAGTACTTGGATCACACCATTTTCCTAACTGCCAACGACGATGACCATACCCTTGTACTAAAAAAACATCATATTCATCATAATGTTTCCCAACAGATCCACCTTTAGGTGCATAGGAAACCATAATATCATCACGTTGCCACTGAGGAATAAACCCAAATGCCTGCCATAACTCACCTAATTCAGGTGACCATTGCTCTAAATTTTGAACTAAAACAGACCAGTGCTCAGGTAAATCTTCAAAATCCTCTTCATTTAATTGACCATTTTTTACTAGCCATTGTTGTTCATCATTATTGAAATATTTTTTCACTAATCGAGCAGTAACATCTTCTTCCTTAGCTAAATCAATGATATCTTCAGGAGTAAATAATCCCACAATTTGTGGTAAACCATTACGAATAACAAGCGGTCTCTTCTGCCAATAATTTTGCAAAAAAATCTCTGGTGTTATATCTTCTGGTAGGCAAAATGGAATGTTCATAATTTACTCCTTATTTAGCAATTATGTGTTGTACTCACTATTGAATAATATTCTACTCTAATTTAGATAATATTGTCATTTCTTCAAATGCACCACGCTCCCATTGTTGCACTGAAGGCAATGCTAATAATGTTTTTTGATACTGTAGTGATTTATCAGACAACTGAACATTAAAAGAACGAAAACGAAACGCAATAGGTGCAAAAAAACAATCAACAATACCAAAATCGCCACACAAAAACTCACCTTTAGCATTAGAAAATATCTCATCAATACGTTCAATTTCTTTCACTAATTCAACAGTTTTTTTATCAAAAACCTTATCTCTTGCTAGAATATCCATACTCATTTGGCTACGAATATTAACAAAACCAGAATGCATTTCTGCAACTAATGCTCTTGCTAAAGCTCGTTGTTCAATATCATTTGGATATGCCCTACCGCTCAAATATTTTTCATTTATATATTCACAAATGGCTAACGAATCCCAAATGACTAAATTGCCATCATTGAGTACTGGTACTTTATTAGATGGACAATACTCCTTAATTAATGATGATGTCTTTGGTGAATACAAAGGTATGCAAATTTCCTCAAATGCTAATCTAAAATATGTCATCAACAGCCATGGGCGAAGAGACCAAGAGGAATAATTTTTATCGCCAATAATAAGTTGCATACCTTCCTCTTCATAAAAATTAACTGAGATTTAATCGATTATAAACTTTTTAATTACATTTTGTAAACTTAGGCATAAGCTTTTCTTCTCGATTATCTTTCTATTACAGTTACTTGGTAAGTTTACTCATTTGCAAAAAAATGCTTAAATGTAACCGCTTCATATAGTAAAAAAGGGGGGAATGGTATAATTCTACTCAACTCTATTTATTTTCAGTTTTCTTCACACACAAAAAAGCCGTAACTATCTCTAGTTACGGCTCTTCCTTAATAAAACCCTGATGGTGTCCTACTCTCACATAGGGAAACCCTACACTACCATCGGCGTTACAACTTTTCACTTCTGAGTTCGGTATGGAATCAGGTGGTTCCGTTGCACTATAGCCATCAGGAAAATCTCTCGATATCTATATCTAATCTTTTCTTTATTCTTTAATCAAAAACAAGCTTCTAACTTCTACTTTCTCTATCTCTTCGTCTTTCCAAAAACACTTGAGCGTTGTATGGTTAAGCCTCTCGGGCAATTAGTACAGGTTAGCTCAACGTCTCACAACGCTTACACACCCTGCCTATCTACGTCTTAGTCTCAAACAACCCTTACAACTTCTAAAGTTGGGAGAACTCATCTCTTGGCTAGTTTCGTGCTTAGATGCTTTCAGCGCTTATCTATTCCACATGTAGCTACCCAGCAATGCCTCTGGCGAGACAACTGGAACACCAGTGATGTGTCCACTCCGGTCCTCTCGTACTAGGAGCAGCTCCAATCAATTCTCCAACGCCCACGGCAGATAGGGACCGAACTGTCTCACGACGTTCTAAACCCAGCTCGCGTACCACTTTAAATGGCGAACAGCCATACCCTTGGGACCTACTTCAGCCCCAGGATGTGATGAGCCGACATCGAGGTGCCAAACACCGCCGTCGATATGAACTCTTGGGCGGTATCAGCCTGTTATCCCCGGAGTACCTTTTATCCGTTGAGCGATGGCCCTTCCATTCAGAACCACCGGATCACTATGACCTACTTTCGTACCTGCTCGACATGTCCGTCTCGCAGTCAAGCTTGCTTATACCATTGTACTAACCTCACGATGTCCGACCGTGATTAGCAAACCTTCGTACTCCTCCGTTACTCTTTGGGAGGAGACCGCCCCAGTCAAACTACCCACCAGACACTGTCCGAACACCCGTTTCGGGTGCTTCGTTAGAACATCAAACGTTAAAGGGTGGTATTTCAAGGTTGACTCCATAACAACTGGCGTTGCTACTTCAAAGTCTCCCACCTATCCTACACATTAAAATTCAAGGTTCAGTGTCAAGCTATAGTAAAGGTTCACGGGGTCTTTCCGTCTAGCCGCGGGTACACCGCATCTTCACGGCGATTTCAATTTCACTGAGTCTCGGGTGGAGACAGCCTGGCCATCATTATGCCATTCGTGCAGGTCGGAACTTACCCGACAAGGAATTTCGCTACCTTAGGACCGTTATAGTTACGGCCGCCGTTTACTGGGGCTTCGATCAGAAGCTTCTCTTTCGATTACATCATCAATTAACCTTCCAGCACCGGGCAGGCATCACACCCTATACGTCCACTTTCGTGTTTGCAGAGTGCTGTGTTTTTAATAAACAGTTGCAGCCAGCTGGTATCTTCGACCGGTTCAACCTTCGTACGCTAAGTACTACAATCTACGCCGGCGCACCTTCTCCCGAAGTTACGGTGCTATTTTGCCTAGTTCCTTCACCCGAGTTCTCTCAAGCGCCTGAGTATTCTCTACCTGATCACCTGTGTCGGTTTACAGTACGATTTATAATAACCTATGCTTAGTGGCTTTTCCTGGAAGCGTGGTATCAGTTACTTCAACTCCTTAGAGTCTCGTCATCACTTCTCGGTGTTAATGGAATTCCGGATTTGCCTAAAATTCCCACCTAACGGCTTAAACAGGGTAATCCAACACCCTGATAACCTAACCTTCTCCGTCCCCACATCGCAGTTATTACAAGTACAGGAATATTAACCTGTTTCCCATCGACTACGCTTTTCAGCCTCGCCTTAGGGGTCGACTCACCCTGCCCCGATTAACGTTGGACAGGAAACCTTGATCTTCCGGCGAACGAGTTTTTCACTCGTTTTATCGTTACTTATGTCAGCATTCGCACTTCTGATACGTCCAGCAAACCTCTCGATTCACCTTCATCCGCTTACAGAACGCTCCCCTACCCAACAGATTTACATCTGATGCCGCAGCTTCGGTGCTATATTTGAGCCCCGTTACATCTTCCGCGCAGGCCGACTCGACTAGTGAGCTATTACGCTTTCTTTAAATGGTGGCTGCTTCTAAGCCAACATCCTAGCTGTCTAAGCCTTCCCACTTCGTTTCCCACTTAATATAGACTTTGGGACCTTAGCTGGCGGTCTGGGTTGTTTCCCTCTTCACGACGAACGTTAGCACCCGCCGTGTGTCTCCTGAGTATCACTCTTTGGTATTCGGAGTTTGCATCGGGTTGGTAAGCCGGGATGGCCCCCTAGCCGAAACAGTGCTCTACCCCCAAAGGTGTCCGCTCAAGGCTCTACCTAAATAGATTTCGGGGAGAACCAGCTATCTCCCGGTTTGATTGGCCTTTCACCCCCAGCCACAAGTCATCCGCTAATTTTTCAACATTAGTCGGTTCGGTCCTCCAGTTAGTGTTACCCAACCTTCAACCTGCCCATGGCTAGATCACCGGGTTTCGGGTCTATACCTTGCAACTACACGCCCAGTTAAGACTCGGTTTCCCTACGGCTCCCCTATTCGGTTAACCTTGCTACAAAATATAAGTCGCTGACCCATTATACAAAAGGTACGCAGTCACCCCATCACTCAATCACACTGTTTATTTAGCGGTTGACCCACTTATTCATTTCATTCATAAGTGGTTAACTACTTTTGTGTGCTGAATCATCCTCACCACTCAATATGTTTGAGTGATGGGGCTCCTACTGCTTGTACGTACACGGTTTCAGGTTCTATTTCACTCCCCTCGCAGGGGTTCTTTTTACCTTTCCTTCACAGTACTCGTTCACTATCGGTCAATCAGGAGTATTTAGCCTTGGAGGATGGTCCCCCCATCTTCAAACAGGATATCACGTGTCCCGCCCTACTTATCGTTAGCTTAGTTCCACAATTGTATTTTCAGATACGGGATTATCACCCTCTTTGATTGAGTTTCCCAACTCATTCTCTTAATACTACTGCTAAAACTAACTGGCTCTTCCGCTTTCGCTCGCCGCTACTCACAGAATCTCGGTTGATTTCTTTTCCTCGGGGTACTTAGATGTTTCAGTTCTCCCGGTTCGCTTTAATGACCTATGTATTCAGTCATTAATAATAGGTTCTTCACCTATTGGGTTTCCCCATTCGGAAATCTTGGAATTATCACGTTTCTTATCAACTCTTCCAAGCTTATCGCAGATTAGCACGTCCTTCATCGCCTCTGATTGCCAAGGCATCCACCGTGTACGCTTAGTCACTTAACCATACAACCTCAAGTGCTTTCACACTTAAAGTTGCAATTAAACAACTCAAGTTCGTATGTTGCTTTTGTTCAACATACTATTTTTTAGTTTCTTACTCAGACTTCATAAAGATTTAATATTTAACTTACTAATAAATAATAATTTAAACATCAAACTTGAAAGTCTTCAGTTTTCAGCTTGTTTCCAATTTTTTAAAGAACAATAAGATAATAAATATCTTTAAATGGCGTCCCCAGGGGGATTCGAACCCCCGTTACCGCCGTGAAAGGGCGATGTCCTAGGCCTCTAGACGATGGGGACAACATTTAGAGATACTCTTATCTCTTTTTTGTCTCTTATTTCTCTATCAAACAATCTGTGTGAGCACTCATTGTCGCTTATTCAGGTAAGGAGGTGATCCAACCGCAGGTTCCCCTACGGTTACCTTGTTACGACTTCACCCCAGTCATGAATCATACCGTGGTAAACGCCCTCCCGAAGGTTAAGCTATCTACTTCTGGTACAACCCACTCCCATGGTGTGACGGGCGGTGTGTACAAGGCCCGGGAACGTATTCACCGCGACATTCTGATTCGCGATTACTAGCGATTCCGACTTCATGGAGTCGAGTTGCAGACTCCAATCCGGACTTAGACGTACTTTCTGAGATTCGCTCACTATCGCTAGCTCGCCGCCCTCTGTATACGCCATTGTAGCACGTGTGTAGCCCTACTCGTAAGGGCCATGATGACTTGACGTCATCCCCACCTTCCTCCAGTTTATCACTGGCAGTCTCCTTTGAGTTCTCAGCATTACCTGCTAGCAACAAAGGATAGGGGTTGCGCTCGTTGCGGGACTTAACCCAACATTTCACAACACGAGCTGACGACAGCCATGCAGCACCTGTCTCATAGCTCCCGAAGGCACAAGTTCATCTCTGAACTCTTCTATGGATGTCAAGAGTAGGTAAGGTTCTTCGCGTTGCATCGAATTAAACCACATGCTCCACCGCTTGTGCGGGCCCCCGTCAATTCATTTGAGTTTTAACCTTGCGGCCGTACTCCCCAGGCGGTCAATTTATCGCGTTAGCTACGGGCGCCAGACTTAAAGTCCAACCCCCAAATTGACATCGTTTACAGCGTGGACTACCAGGGTATCTAATCCTGTTTGCTACCCACGCTTTCGCACCTCAGCGTCAGTCTCTCTCCAAGGGGCTGCCTTCGCCTTCGGTATTCCTCCACATCTCTACGCATTTCACCGCTACACGTGGAATTCTACCCCTCCCTAGAGGACTCTAGTTGCCCAGTCTGAAATGCAATTCCCAAGTTAAGCTCGGGGCTTTCACATCTCACTTAGACAACCGCCTGCGTGCCCTTTACGCCCAGTTATTCCGATTAACGCTCGCACCCTCCGTATTACCGCGGCTGCTGGCACGGAGTTAGCCGGTGCTTCTTCTGCGACTAACGTCAATGTTTGTACCTATTAGATACAAACCCTTCCTCATCGCTGAAAGAACTTTACAACCCGAAAGCCTTCTTCATTCACGCGGCATGGCTGCATCAGGGTTTCCCCCATTGTGCAATATTCCCCACTGCTGCCTCCCGTAGGAGTCTGGACCGTGTCTCAGTTCCAGTGTGGCTGGTCATCCTCTCAAACCAGCTAGAGATCGTCAGCTTGGTGAGCCTTTACCTCACCAACTACCTAATCTCACTTGGGCTCATCTCATGGCATATGGTCCGAAGATCCCATACTTTAGTCCAAAGACATTACGCGGTATTAGCTACAGTTTCCCGTAGTTATCCCCCTCCATAAGGCAGATTCCCAAGCATTACTCACCCGTCCGCCACTCGTCAGCAAGAAAAGCAAGCTTTTCTTCTGTTACCGTTCGACTTGCATGTGTTAAGCCTGCCGCCAGCGTTCAATCTGAGCCATGATCAAACTCTTCAATTAAAAGTTTAATCGCTCAATAAACTGACATAGAATTTTTATTAAATAAATTTTCAGTGACACTTATTAAGACTTTAAAATCAATATATATTTTTAAATAAGTCAATCAACAAGTGCCCACACAGATTGTCTGATAAATTGTTAAAGAGCAAAAAACAACGACGCACCAGTTAAAACTTTGTTTCACAACAGTGCGTCGTTGTGTGTGGCGTATTATAGAGATTTTTAAAGGCGACGCAAGTACTTTTTGCAAAATTTTTTAAAATTTCTTTTAATCGACCATTTTTAATTCAATTCGAATACTTTTTGTAAATTTTAGAGCAAATCTAACCGCTTAAAGCCTTTTTGTTTCATTACTTTTTCTTTCTTTTTTGTATCTTGATTAAGTTGAGTACAATAGGCGAGGTTAGTTATAACTGTTTTTTCTGCTGTTTTTTTCTCTTTTAGCAGATATTCTACTCTATTTGCAATCGCTTTTCCTGAATCTATAAAGTATTTTACGTTAGGGAGGAGTTGTTGTAACTCCTTTTTTACAAAAGGAAAGTGCGTACAGCCTAAAACAATAGTATCTAATCTTTGGTTATTCTGCCATGGTTTAATTATTTTTTGTAACATATCCATATCTACACTATCGTTATGCAATTTTTCTTCTGCTAATTTAACTAAATCTGTAGAACCTATTTTTTCAACAATGCATTCTTTGGCATATTGTTGTATAAGATCCATCACGTAACGTCTTGTTACTGTTCCTTTTGTTGCCAATAATCCTATCGTTTTAGTTTCTGAAATCTGAGTGGCAGGTTTAATTGCTGGAACAGTTCCCACTACATCTACATCAAATGTTGTTCTTAATGCAGGTAGCACCACTGTACTTGCTGTATTACAAGCCACAACTATTAAATCAAGCGGTATCTTTTGTACTATTTTTTGCACTATTTGAATTGATCTTTCAATAAGCTCTATTTCAGATTTTTCAGAATAGGGAAAATAAGCATTATCAAAACAGTACACATAGTATGCATCAGGTAATTTTTTTCGAATTTCATCATAGATGGTTAAACCACCCATTCCCGAATCATAAATTAAAATCGTTGGTTTCATTTTATTTTTTAGAAAGTTTTTCTCAATATTACTCTTTTATTTTCTCTCATTCAAATTTAGTGTTGTTGTGTTATTAAACAAATTTCTGTGTTTTAATCACTTTTATTGTTTACAACACAACATTTGTACGATATTTTCTATATATCTATAACAAATAACAAATCTTTTAACAGGAGAAAAAAATGAGTAACTATTTTAATACATTAAATTTACGTCAACAGTTAGATCAATTAGGTCACTGTCGTTTTATGGAGCGTGATGAGTTTGCAAATGGTGTAAATGTTTTAAAGGGTAAAAAAATTGTCATTATTGGCTGTGGAGCTCAAGGTTTAAACCAAGGGTTAAATATGCGTGATTCTGGTTTAGATATTAGTTATGCCTTACGCCAAGCCGCTATTGATGAAAAACGTTTATCTTTTCAACGAGCAACTGAACATAAATTTCAGGTTGGTACTTATGAGCAATTGATTCCTACAGCTGATTTAGTCATTAACTTAACACCTGATAAACAGCACTCCAGTGTAATTGCAGATATTATGCCACTAATGAAACAAGGTGCTTCTCTTGGTTATTCACACGGTATGAATATTGTAGAAGTGGGTGAAAAAATTCGTGATGATATTACTGTTGTGATGGTCGCACCAAAATGTCCAGGGACAGAAGTTCGTGAGGAATATAAAAGAGGCTTTGGTGTGCCGACATTAATTGCGGTTCATCCAGAAAATGACCCTAAAGAAGAAGGATTTGAAATTGCCAAAGCTTGGGCAGTAGCAACTGGTGGTCATAAGGCAGGCGTATTAGAATCTTCATTTGTGGCTGAAGTAAAATCAGACTTAATGGGTGAACAAACTATTCTTTGTGGAATGTTACAAGCAGGTTCTATTGTTTGTTATAACAAATTAGTTGCTGAAGGTAAAGAGCCTGCCTATGCGGGTAAATTAATTCAATATGGTTGGGAAGTCATTACTGAAGCCTTAAAACAAGGCGGTATTACTTTAATGATGGATCGCCTTTCTAACTCAGCAAAATTACGTGCTTTCACCTTATCACAACATATTAAGCAACATTTTGCACCTCTGTTTGAAAAACATATGGATGATATTATTAGTGGTGAATTTTCAGCAGCAATGATGAAAGATTGGCAAAATAATGATGCTAATTTATTAAAGTGGCGTGAAGAAACAGGGAAAACAGCCTTTGAAAATGCACCTGATGGCAGTAACATTCAGATTACTGAACAAGAATACTTTGATAATGGCATTCTTATGGTAGCAATGATTAAAGCGGGTGTTGAATTAGCTTTTGATACTATGGTTGCAACAGGTATTTATGAAGAGTCTGCTTATTATGAATCGTTACACGAATTACCATTAATTGCGAATACGGTTGCTCGTAAACGTTTGTATGAGATGAATGTTGTTATTTCTGATACGGCTGAATATGGTAACTATTTATTTGCTAATGCTGCAGTTCCTCTATTTGAACAATATATTATACCAACTTTAGTAAAAGGTGACTTAGGTGAAGCTACACCAGAAATAGAAATTGATAATATAACATTGAATGCAGTAAATGATGCTATTCGCCAACACCCAATTGAATTTATTGGTAAAGAATTACGTAGTTATATGACTGATATGCAACGTATTGCATCTAATAACTAAACAATATAACAAATTATAATATATTGGAGATAAAATGACATCCCCCTTATTTTCAAGTACCGATTATGTAAGAGCTGTATTGCGTTCTAATATTTATGATTTAGTTCAGGTTACCCCTTTACAAAAAATGGAAAAAATATCTGAACGCTTGAATAATCGTATTTTTATCAAACGAGAAGATCGTCAAGCAGTGCACAGTTTTAAGTTACGTGGTGCTCACGCAATGATTTCTTCATTATCTGATGCACAAAAAAAAGCAGGTGTGGTTGCCGCTTCAGCAGGTAATCACGCTCAAGGTGTTGCTTTTTCTGCGAAATATCAAAATATTCGATCTATTATTGTTATGCCAGAAAGCACACCAGCCATTAAAATTGATGCTGTAAAAGGCTTTGGTGGTGAAGTTCTGCTACACGGGGCTAACTTTGACGAAGCAAAAGCAAAAGCCATTCAACTTTCTAAAGAAATGAATATGACTTTTATCCCTCCTTTTGATCATCAAAAAGTTATTGCAGGACAGGGAACTATTGGATTAGAACTATTACAACAAAATGCCGATATTGATCGTATTTTTGTTCCCGTTGGTGGAGGCGGGATTGCTGCGGGGATTGCTGTTTTTATAAAAAAGATGTTACCAGAGGTAAAAGTAATAGGGGTGGAGTCAAAAGATTCTGCCTGCCTTTATAATGCACTAAAAGTAGGTAAACCTATAGACTTAGAAAGTGTTGGTCTATTTGCTGATGGTGTGGCTGTAAAACGTATTGGAGATGAAACCTTTCGCCTTTGTCAGAAACATCTAGATGACGTTGTTTTGGTTAGTTCTGATGAAATCTGTACTGCAATGAAAGATATCTTTGAAAATGTTCGTGCTATACCTGAACCTTCAGGGGCTGTTTCATTAGCAGGATTAAAGAAATATGTTACACAGAATAATATTCAAAATGAAACCCTTACTTGTGTTCTTTCTGGTGCAAATTTAAACTTCCATACTTTACGCTATGTTTCTGAGCGTTGTGAACTTGGTGAAAAACAGGAAGCTTTGTTAGCTGTCACTATTCCTGAAAAAAAAGGAAGTTTTTTGCGTTTTTGTCATTTATTGGGCGATCATCGAGTTACCGAATTTAATTATCGTCACGCTGATGATAATAATGCCTGTATTTTTGTTGGGGTGAGAGTGAAAGATGAAGTGGAAACGGACGCCATTATTTCTAATTTAGAACATAATGGTTATAAAGTTGCAAATTTATCTGAAGATGATACCGCTAAAACCCATATTCGTTATATGATCGGTGGTCATAGTCCTAACATAAAATCCGAAACACTCTACTCTTTTGAGTTTCCAGAGCAAAAAGGGGCATTACTAAAATTTCTACAAACACTAGGTACTTATTGGGATATTTCGTTATTCCATTATCGTACTCACGGTGTGGATTATGGTGATATTTTAGTTGCTTTTGTATTAGATGAAAATGACAAGGTTTTATTTAATAAACATCTAGATGCTTTAGGTTATCGCTATAAAAAAGTCAGTGATAGTGTCGCTTATCACTATTTTTTACGATAAAAACATAAAAAACAGTTTGATTTGCGTAAAAAATATGTTATTTATAGAGGTGTTTAAATAAAGAACACAACTTTTTAATAAAAATAATTGGATTTAATATGTCAACTAACTATCGTTTCATTAACATTATTCTGCTCCTTGTCGTGATTATTTCACTACGAGGTGCGAGTGGTTTTGTAAAAAATTAGATAGATAGTACAAACACATAATTTTAGCAAAAACCCTCGTTAACATAACGAGGGTTTTTTTATAACTAATTTAAAATACAGAAATAGGTGGGAAAATGAATGGGGCAAACTTAATAATAGAATGTTTAAAAGCACATCAAGTCACAACCATATTTGGCTATCCTGGTGGAGCAATAATGCCAGTATATGATGCTCTTTATGATTCAGGTTTAAAACATCTACTTTGCCGTAATGAACAAGGTGCAGCGATGGCAGCTATTGGCTACGCTCGTTCATCAAATAAGGTAGGCGTTTGTATTGCTACCTCAGGACCGGGTGCAACAAATTTAATTACTGGATTAGCTGATGCCTTATTAGATTCTATTCCTATGGTCGCTATTACAGGGCAAGTAGGATCATCATTAATGGGAACAGATGCTTTTCAGGAAGTTGATGTAATAGGACTTTCTCTTGCTTGTACTAAACATAGCTTTATTGTACAAAATGTCGAAGAATTACCTCAAGTATTAGCAGAGGCTTTTAAAATTGCTCAAAGTGGTCGTCCTGGTCCTGTTTTGATTGATATTCCAAAAGATATTCAAGTAGCTGAAACCACCGCAAAAGCATTTTGTTTAGAAAAAGAAGAGCCAAAATGTCAACAAGCTGAAAATTTAACTTATGCCAAACAGCTCATTAACCAAGCAAAAAAACCAATACTCTATGTGGGTGGAGGCGTTGGAATGGCAAAAGGGGTTGAAGCGGTACGATCTTTTATAAAATTTGCAAATATTCCCTCTGTTGCTACTTTAAAAGGTTTAGGCGTCATACCACCTGATCATCCTCTTTATATGGGAATGTTAGGAATGCACGGCACTAAAGCCGCTAATTATGCTGTTCATCATTGTGATTTATTAATTGTATGTGGTGCGAGATTTGATGATCGAGTTACAGGTAAACTTGATACCTTTGCTCCAGAAGCTAAAGTTATTCACATTGATATTGATGCAGCAGAAATAAATAAACTACGTCAAGCTGATGTTCAATTAAAAGGTGACTTAATTCAAGCTGTTGATGAATTGACATTATCTGTCACAAAACAACCTCTTTTAATTGAACAATGGAGTGATAAAGTACTTTATTTAAAATCACAATATGATTTCCAATATCAAGATAATCAAGGAGAAAGGGATATCGATCCTTGGGCTTTATTAAATACCTTATCTCAAAGAAAAAATAACAATGCCGTTGTAGTAACAGATGTAGGACAACATCAAATGTGGTCTGCTCAACATATGCAGCATTATGCACCTGAAAATTACATTACTTCTGCAGGACTTGGTACGATGGGTTTTGGCTTACCCGCAGCTATTGGGGCTAAAAAAGCACGCCCTAATGATGATGTTATTTTAATCTCTGGTGATGGCTCATTTATGATGAACGTACAAGAGTTGGGTTCAATCAAGCGAGCAAATACCCCTATCAAAATAGTGTTATTAGATAATCAACGCTTAGGTATGGTTCGTCAATGGCAAACATTATTTTTTGACGCTCGTCATAGCGAAACAATTTTAGATGATAATCCTGATTTTGTGACCTTAGCGAGTGCTTTTGATATAAAAGGTGAACGTATTGAAAAAGCCAGTGAAGTGAGTGATGCAATTGATCGTTTGTTACAAAGTAAAGAAGCCTATTTATTGCATATTTGTATTCCTAATGGAGAAAATGTATGGCCTCTCGTACCACCAAATAAATGCAATTTAGAAATGATTGAATCTGATAATTAATAATAAAAAAGGAGTGAAAATGCAACATTATCCATTAACTATTCAAGTCAATAAACGCCCTGAATCCATTGAACGTTTATTACGAGTTATTCGTCATCGAGGATTTGACGTTGTTACCTTAAATGTTGAAAACAACGCAGATATTATGAACTTTAACGTAACTGTACAAAGTGAAAGAGCCATTGATCTATTAAAAAATCAATTAATTAAATTACCTGATGTACTAAAATTAAACTAATTATTATTAAAACTGTTTGATTTAAGCGGTTAGATAAATACAAAAATTTGCAAATTTTTGATTACAACCTACCGCTTCCTTTTATTATAAGATGTGGAGTAAATATAAAAATGCCTAAATTACGTTCAGCAACCAGTACACAGGGTCGCAATATGGCTGGAGCAAGAGCTTTATGGAGAGCAACAGGAATGAAAGAAAATGATTTTGGAAAACCCATTATTGCGGTAGTCAATTCTTTTACCCAATTTGTACCCGGTCACGTTCATTTAAAAGATATGGGACAATTAGTTGCAACAGAAATTGAAAAGGCAGGTGGGGTTGCAAAAGAATTTAATACTATTGCTGTTGATGATGGTATTGCAATGGGGCATAACGGAATGCTGTATTCACTACCTTCTCGTGATTTAATTGCAGACAGTGTGGAATATATGGTCAATGCCCATTGTGCTGACGCAATGGTCTGTATTTCAAACTGCGATAAAATTACCCCAGGAATGTTAATGGCAGCAATGCGATTAAATATTCCGACTATCTTTGTTTCAGGTGGTCCAATGGAGGCGGGGAAAACCAAATTATCTGATCAAATTATCAAATTAGATTTAGTCGATGCGATGATTCAAAGTGCCGATGAAAATGTCTCCGACTCTGATGTCGATATTATTGAGCGTAGTGCCTGCCCAACTTGTGGTTCTTGTTCTGGTATGTTTACCGCCAATTCAATGAACTGTTTAACAGAAGCTCTAGGATTAAGTTTACCTGGTAACGGATCTTGTTTAGCAACTCATAAAGATCGTAAATCACTGTTTTTAAAAGCAGGAAGCCAAATTGTTGAAATGTGTAACCAATACTATAATAATGATAATACCTTTATGTTACCTCGCGCTATTGCAACTCGTGAAGCCTTTGAAAACGCAATGTGTTTAGATATTGCGATGGGAGGATCAAGCAATACCGTACTCCATTTATTAGCCGCAGCGCAAGAAGCTGAAATTGATTTTACTATGCGTGATATTGATCGCCTTTCTCGTATTGTTCCTTGTCTCTCTAAAGTTGCCCCCAATACAAAAAAATACCATATGGAAGATGTCCATCGAGCGGGTGGTGTAATGGCAATTTTAGGTGAATTAGACAGAGCAGGTTTATTACATAATCAAACAAAAACAGTATTAGATTTAACCTTAAAAGAACAATTAAATCAATACGATATTATTCTTAATAGAGATGAAGCACTACACAAATTTTACCGTTCAGGTCCTGCTGGTATTCGTACTACTAAAGCCTTTTCACAAGATTGCCATTGGGATAGTGTTGATGATGATCGTCAAAATGGTTGTATCCGCTCTAAAGAGTTTGCCTACAGCCAAGAGGGAGGATTAGCGACCCTTTACGGTAATATTGCTCAAGATGGCTGTATTGTAAAAACAGCAGGTGTTGATGAATCTATTTGGACATTCAGTGGTAAAGCCATTGTTTTTGAAAGCCAAGAAGAAGCGGTAGACGCTATTTTAGGTAAAAAAGTACAAGCAGGACATATCGTTATTATTCGTTATGAAGGACCAAAGGGTGGTCCTGGTATGCAAGAGATGCTATATCCAACTAGTTATTTAAAATCAATGGGATTAGGAAAAGCTTGTGCATTATTAACAGATGGACGCTTTTCAGGTGGAACTTCTGGTTTATCCATTGGGCATTGCTCCCCTGAAGCTGCCTCTGGTGGTGTAATTGGATTAGTTAAAAATGAGGATATTATTGAAATAGATATCCCAAACCGCTCTATTGAATTAAAAGTGTCTGATAAAGAGTTACAACAACGTAGAATAGAGCAAGATAGTAAAGGTTGGAAACCTAAAAATCGTCAGCGTGATGTTTCTTTTGCATTGAAAGTCTATGGACATTTTGCCACATCAGCGGATAAAGGAGCAGTACGTAATAAAGCCTTATTACCTGACTAATAAAAATTTTTCATCAAAGGAATAAAACAACTTGTTTAAACAACTTAGAAATAAGTAGATTATAAAAAATAAGTTGCTTAGTTCCTTTTTATTTTTATAATAGCCATAATATTAATAAGGATTTAATTTATAGGAATACGTAATGAAAAAAATCTTAATTTTACTCACTTTCTCTTTTATTTCTATTATCTGCTCTGCTCACCCACATTCGTGGATTGATATGAAAAATAATGTGTTAATTGAAGAAGGAAAACTCATTGGCTTTCAAATGGAATGGACACTTGACGAAATGGCGTCTTCCTCGTTAATTTATGAAATGAAAGTCAGTGAAAATAAACTTGAAACAAGAAAAGAAATAACCAAAGATATGCAAAATACGGCTATTTCTAATCATTATTTTAGTTACTTGTATGATGAAAACAATCAGCCTATAAAATATACAACAAAACCTAAAAATACTTATTTTGAAATTAAAAATAACCAAGTTATTTTCCATATTACATTTTACTTAACTAACCCTCAAGAAGTTAAAAATAGACGTTTTAAACTGTTTACTTATGAACCAAGTTATTATATTTCAATGAATTATGAAGATAGTAATGCCTTGTTACTGAGTGATGTTGATCGCCTTTGTAAATTAGAATTAAAAAAACCTCAAATAAATGCGGATCTTAAAGAATACGCTTCCAATTTAGATAAAAGTGATAACCCTGATGAAAATTTATCATTAGGAGCTCAATTTGCTCAAGAGGTTGCCATTATATGCAAAAAATAATGTTTAAACTTGGGTTACTAGCGATTGGATTTTTAATTATTTTTGCAATTTATGAAATATATCCTTATTTATTGTTTAAAATTTTAAAATGGCAAAAAGTTTTTAATCAAGAAATATCACATACTCTTCTTCAAATAAAAAATAATCCACAAGCAGGTTGGATATTGATTTATATGAGTTTTTTATATGGTGTTTTTCACTCATTAGGACCGGGACACGGCAAATTTATTTTAAGTAGTTATCTTTCTTTTGAAAAAACAAAACTTACTCAAGCAATACGTCTCACATTACTTTCATCTTTTGCTCAAGGTATTGTAGCAATTATATTGGTATCCATTGTTGTAGTAATTTTCACGCTCTCTCGTCATTACTTTAACGATACCGTAAAACTCTTTGAACGAGGTAGTTTTATTGTAATGATTTTATTTGGATTATATTGGTTGAAAACGACATTGGTAACATTAAAGAAACAATACGATACAGATAAAAAACCAGTTACATTTAATTTGCAAAAAATAACAAAAATCGTACCGCTTAAAACTCAAAAATTATCAATAATTGCTTCACAACCTCATCAACATACTGAAAATTGTGGTTGTGGTCATCAGCATTTACCTAATGCAAATCAATTAGCAAAGGCAAAAGATTGGAAAGCACAATTAATGATTATTTTAAGCATTGCCAGTCGTCCTTGTTCAGGTGCAATTTTAGTACTGTTTTTTTCTTATACCCTAGATTTGTACTATTGGGGAATTATTTCTGCATTAGCAATGGCTTTTGGTACAGGGCTTACCTTAACTTTATTTGCACTTATTGTATTGTTTGCTCGCAATAAAGCCATTTATTTAAGTAAGTGGTATATATCCATACAAACAGGTAAAAAAGTGATAATTGGATTAAAAATTATTGCTGCAGTTTCTATTATCATTTTAGGTATTACATTGTTACATAGCAGTTTTTTAGATACTTTTATCAATAATAAAATATTTAGATAACATCATTAACACCTTAGAAACAAATAATATAAGATAATGTTTATTATGCTTTAATTTGATATTTTTTGTGAGGAAATAGACATAAATATGTTTATAATAAAAACAAATAAGGATAATTTTTATTTACTTTTCAAGGAATTTAGAAAATTTAAATTTTAAATTTATGGAGACTAATATTATGTTAGAAATTATTGTTGCTCTAGCTGTTACGTCTGTTGTTGCTTACTTTGTATTAAAAGGCTACAAAGCCCAAGCAATACTTATTTTTGGCGGTATTATTCTAATGCTTGCTTCTATCCTATTAGGCAAAGGACTTCCATTACCTGAAGGTAAATCAACAGGCTCAACGTTTTTAGATATTTTCCACTTTATTAAAATAACCTTCTCTTCCCAAAGTGCTGGATTAGGATTGAAAATTATGGCAATCGCTGGGTTTGCTTTCTATATGCACGAAATTGGTGCTTCCGCTTCTTTGGTTAGAGTATTAACAAAACCGCTTGAAAGAGTGAGACATATGCCTTATTTATTTATGGCTCTCTGCTTTTTTGTAGGTGAATTTTTATCTATCTTCATCACCAGTGCATCAGGATTAGGTGTGCTTTTAATGGTAACTCTTTATCCATTAATGCGTGGTGTTGGCTTAAGCCCTCTCACTGCTTGCGCCCCTATTGCAACTGCAGTTGCGGTAGAAATGGGACCTGCTCAAGGGAATGTAAACTTTGCTGCTGAATTAATCGGTATTGATGTAGTTGAATATGTAGTTAATTACCAAATTTTAGTGGCTGTTGCAGCTTTAGCTGTTATTGCATTTTTACATATTGTTGTTCAAAAATATTTTGATAAAGCTGAAAATTATCAACATAGCGATAATATAGAAGATGTTCAAGTTGATGAAAAAACACAGCAAGATTTAGAAAAAGCCCCTACTTCTTACGCAATATTACCAATTATTCCTTTAGTGCTTATTTTTATGTTTAATAAATTAACTATTAGTAGCATAAAAATGGACGTCACTACCGCAATGTTAGTTTCTATTGTTATCGCATTATTATTTGAATACTTTACACTTGGCAATGCGAAAAAAGTGGTTAACTCTGTACAAATATTCTTTGATGGAATGGGTAAACAATTTGCGAATGTTGTAACCTTTATCGTAGCAGGTCAAACTTTTGCTCAAGGTCTTAAAACTATTGGTGTAATTGATATTATTATTGAAAGTGCTAAAACAGCAGGCTTTGGACCCGTCGCAATGACCATTGTGATGGTATCTATTATTATGGTGACTTCTGTATTAATGGGTTCAGGTAATGCGGCATTCTTCTCTTTTGCAAACTTAGTACCGGGAATTGCAGCTAAAATGGGAATTGCTCCTGTTATGATGTTATTGCCAATGCAATTTGTGGCAGGTTTAAGCCGTAATATTTCACCTATTGCACCAAATATGGTGGCGATCGCAGGGGTTGCTAATGTGTCTCCATTTGCTTTAGCAAAACGTACTGCTATCCCAATGCTTGGTGGTATTATTATTTCAACCCTTGTTAGTATTATGACTTTCTAGGAGATCTAAAATGAATATTTTTATGTTAAGTAATGGAAAATTGCCAACATCAAAAGTTTTACTTGAATATGCACTACCTGCTATTATTCCTTGTTTTAAAGAGCAAAAAGTAAAAAAAGTGGTGGTTATTCCTTATGCAGTTATTCGTTTAACTTATGATGAACGAGTACAAAGTGTTAAGGATTCCCTTGCTGAATTAGAAGGCTTAGAAATCAAAGGTATTCACGAGTTTGCTGATCCTGTGCAAGCTATTTATGAAGCCGATGCCATTATGGTTAGTGGTGGTAATACGTGGCACTTAAACAAATGCTTACACGATAATGGCTTAATTGAGCCTATTCGTGACAAAGTATTAAATAAAAATGCTGTTTATGTGGGTTGGAGTGCAGGTTCGGTAATCTGCTCACCAAATATGTGTACTACAAATGATATGTGTATTGTTGATGCCGCGATCACATCATCGCTAAGCTTCTTACCATTCCATATCAATGCTCATTATATTGATGCAAGTATTGAAAATCATATGGGTGAAACACGTGATGAACGTATTGCAGAATTTTGTATTCAAAACCCGCATAAATCTGTGATAGGTATTCCTGAAGGTACTTGGTTACATTTAAGTAAACAAGGATTAACCTACAATGCACCAAATAACAAACCTTATACTTGGTTTAAATTTGGGCAAGAAAAACAAAATTTCACGGAAACGGATATGACTCGCTTTATGCAAGTTAATTTATAAGGCATAGTAGACAAAATAGTTGGTAAAAAATGGGTTAAAGCTTTATATTACTGTGCTTTAGCCCACTTTTTTGAAAATGAATAAAAAACTTGTCCTTTTTGTCATAAAACGAATATTCACAAATATGGTACCCAAAATAATGTTCAACGTTATAAATGCTCTATTTGTAATAAAACTTTTACCTTCAAAAAATCCTTAAATTCAAGCCAAATTTGGCTAGATTACACAGAAGGTAAACAAACCTATAAGCAACTAGCAATTAAATATAATTGCTCTGTTAGAACTATTCAAAGATATGTTTTAAAAGCCCCTAAAACGCCATTAAATATCCCACAAAATAATAAATTGAACTTAATGATGGATACCACTTTCTTTGGTCGAAATTTTGGTGTTCTCGTTTTTATGGACACTTTATCAAAGAAGGTAATTTATCATCAAATTGTGACAACAGAAAAAAATCTTTATTATCTATTAGCAATGAATAAATTAAGAGAAAAAGGCTATATTATTCAATCTATTACTTGTGATGGAAGACGAGGATTATTAAGAGATTTTTTAAATACGCCTGCACAACTTTGCCAATTTCATCAAATAGCAAATGTAATAAGGAAATTAACAAGGAACCCTAAATCTGAAGCGGGAAAAGAGCTAAAAATATTAGTTAAAACATTAAAAAATAGCTCTAAAAACGAGTTCTATATTAATTTACATTATTGGTATTTAAAACATAAAGAATATTTAAATGAACGCTCCGATAAAATAAATGAAAAGGGTAAATATCCTTTTAAACATCGTAATATAAGAAGTGCTTACAGGAGCTTAAAATATAATATGGATTATTTATTTACTTTTGAAAAATATCCTGAATTAAATATAGAAAAAACAACAAATAGGCTTGAAAGTTTATTTGGAGAACTTAAACGAAAACTATCTAATCATAATGGTTTGACCAAATACCATAAGATTATGTTTATAAAAGATTTTCTAAATAAAAGGAGTTGGTAATTATTTATAAAATAATAAAAACCAACTCATTTGTCTACTATGGGCATAGCTCCTCAAAATTACCAACTATTTTGTCTACTATGCCATTTATAAGCGGTTAGATCTTTCTTAAAATTTACTCATTCCCCAAATATTCATTATTTGGGGAATTTTTATTACTTTAACAAATCTTCATTCTTTTTATGGTTCCATTTACCTAATTTTTTATCTATATATTGAAAATATTCATTAGTAAAGGTACCTTGAATACAAGTTAACCTATCTAACCTTGTATTTACTTGTTTGCCTTCAAGAGCAGTATTTAATGTTGTAGGTCCTGTTAGATGAAAAACTCCACCATCAATACGACGCTGTTCAATATTATCAATAATTATATCTAAAGTATCTTTTAAAAACTCATTATTTGGCTTAGATGCTAAAAAGAAATTGGTATATTTATTTCGTCTTGTTATAAGTACTTCATTATAGTTATCTTTAACAATACTAGATAAATTCCAAATCAAGTGAGCATCAATATCCATATAAATACCACCTTTCTTATACAATACAAATAAACGCCAAAAATCAGCCTGTGCAGCACCATCAGTTAAACGAGAATAGGCATCAAAAGAGGCTTGATCACTATTTTCTTTAATAAAAATTTCTCTTTCTTCCGTACTAACATAATAATAGTCGTAATCTAATGATAAAAGACGATTGAACAAATAATTGCAATAAACGGGCAAAGTTACTAAGTTACTATAATTAGTTTGCCAAATAATTCTAGGAATTTTAGCAAAATTTTTATTTTTTATTTTAGCGGGACTAAATGTAGGAATAACAAACCGTTTTTTAGGAAACATCCAATGAAATGGATAACTTAGGGTTTTGACTATATTCCCAAATAAGCGAGACAAAACTCTTGAAATTTTAATTAAAATTTCATTTGTTACTTGAATATTTTGCATACATACCTTTATATTGGATTAAAAATAGGAATAACTTTAGCAGAAATTTTATTTAGTTGCATTATTTTATACCTTTATTTCCTTACATTCTTTCTCTATAATGGTTTCCCTACAATGTTCTTTAAAATCTATCTGGTGGAATTATGAATCCTATGTTAAACATTGCTATTCGTGCAGCACGAAAAGCAGGAAATATTATTATAAAAGGCTATGAGCAGTCGCCTAAAGATACTGAAGTTGCTCAAAAAGGTACAAATGACTATGTAACAGCCATTGATAAAGCAGCTGAACAGGCTATTATTGAAACTATACATCAATCTTATCCTGACCATTCCGTTGTTGGTGAAGAATCGGGCTTACAAGTTGGTAAAGATAGTAGTGTTCAGTGGGTTATTGATCCATTAGATGGAACCACCAATTTTGTAAATCGTTTCCCTCATTTTGCTGTTTCTATCGCAATTCGTGAAAATGGTGTTACAACCGTAGGTGTGGTTTATGATCCTATCCGTAATGAACTTTTCACTGGTGTACGTGGTGAAGGGGCAAAATTAAATGAATTTCGTTTACGTGTAAATAATAACCGTGATTTAACTGGTACTATTTTAGCAACTGGTTTTCCTTTTAAAACACCTAAACATAAATCTACTCATCTAAATATGATTGAAGCATTAATGAATAATGGTGTTGCCGATTTACGTCGAACTGGCTCTGCTGCTTTAGATTTATGTTATGTTGCTGCAGCTCGTGTTGATGGTTATTTTGAAATTGGTTTAAAACCTTGGGATTGTGCGGCTGGTGATTTAATCGTACGTGAAGCTGGTGCCTTGGTGACTAACTTTGTCGGTGGTACAGATTATTTAACCTCTGGTAACATTATTGCTGGTAATTCACGAGTTGTAAAAGAAACTCTAAACAGTATCAAACCTGTTTTAACAGACGATTTAAAAAAATAAACCTTAAATAAGCGGTAACATTATTTAAAAAATTTGCAAAAAAATTAAAAGATCATACCGCTTAATATAAAGAATAATATTATGCAAAATAATTATCCCCTTTTAAGCCAAATAGATTCGCCTGATGAATTACGTTTGCTTTCAAAAGATAAACTTCCAGAGCTTTGTGATGAATTACGAAGCTATCTTCTTGAATCTGTTAGCCAAACAAGTGGACATTTAGCCTCTGGTTTAGGGGTAGTTGAGCTAACCGTTGCATTACACTACATTTTTAATACCCCTTTTGATCAACTGATTTGGGACGTGGGTCATCAAGCCTATCCCCATAAAATTCTTACTGGTCGCCGTGAGCAAATGCACACTATTCGTCAAAAAAATGGTTTACACCCTTTTCCGTGGCGTGAAGAAAGCCCTTATGATGTGTTGAGTGTTGGACACTCTTCCACCTCAATCAGTGCAGGCTTAGGCTTAGCCATTGCCGCTGAAAAAGAGAATGCAGGACGTAAAACTATTTGTGTTATTGGTGATGGTGCAATGACTGCGGGGATGGCATTTGAAGCACTTAATCACGCAGGGGCATTGCATAATGATATGTTAGTTATCTTAAACGATAATGAAATGTCGATTTCTGAAAATGTTGGGGCGTTAAATAATCATCTCGCTCGTATTCTATCAGGCGAGCTTTACACCACCTTCCGTGAAAGCAGTAAAAAAATTCTCTCAGGTTTGCCGCCGATCAAAGAATTTGTGCGTAAAACCGAAGAGCATATGAAAGGCTTTATTTCCCCTGTGGGTACGATTTTTGAAACACTAGGATTTAATTATATTGGTCCAATTGATGGACACGATATTGAAGAACTTATTAATACCCTTAAAAATATGCGTAACCGAAAAGGTCCTCAATTACTACATATTATGACCAAAAAAGGGAAAGGGTATAAACCTGCTGAAAAAGATCCTATTAGTTTTCACGGTGTGCCAAAATTTGATCCAAACAACGGTGAATTACCTCAATCCAAAACAACCAAAACTTATTCAGATATTTTTGGGGATTGGTTATGTGAAATAGCTCAAAATGATCCTAAATTAATAGGTATTACCCCTGCAATGCGTGAAGGTTCCGGAATGGTGGAATTTTCAAAACGTTTTCCAAAACAATATTTTGATGTTGCCATAGCCGAACAACACGCCGTGACTTTTGCAGCGGGTTTAGCCATTGCAGGTTATAAACCAGTAGTTGCTATTTATTCTACTTTTTTACAACGTGCTTACGATCAAGTTATTCACGATGTCGCTATTCAAAATCTACCTGTTATTTTTGCAATCGATCGTGCAGGCATTGTTGGCGCAGATGGACAAACCCATCAAGGAGCATTTGATTTAAGTTTTATGCGTTGTATTCCAAATATAACCATAATGACCCCAAGTGATGAAAATGAAATGCGACAAATGCTTTATACCGCTTATCAATCCAATTCCCCAATGGCTATTCGTTATCCGCGTGGTAATATAAAGGATGTTGAACTACAAAAATTAACAAGTTTAGAAATAGGTAAAGCAAATCTAATTAAACAAGGTAAAAAAGTCGCTATTTTAAATTTTGGAACTCATTTAGAAAGTGCTAAAACAGTCGCAGAAAAGTATAACTATACCCTTGTTGATATGCGTTTTGTGAAACCATTAGATAAAACAATGATTGGTGAGTTAGCTAATTCTCACGAGCTGTTAGTGACCCTAGAAGAAAATGCTATTCAAGGTGGGGCTGGTAGTGCGGTGAATGAATATTTGCAAAAAATACAAAAGATCGTACCGCTTGTTATATTAGGTCTTCCTGATGAGTTTATTCCACAAGCTACCCAAGATGAAAGCTATGCAGATTTAGGGCTTGATCCAGAAGGAATTGAAAGATCTATTAATAATTATCTATAAGCTATTTTTGATTTTTAATCCATTCTATTAGAAGACGAGTACAATACATTGCTCGTTCTTCTTTTTTCATTGGTCGTAATTTTTTCAGAAGAGCAACTACTTTCTCATTAGGCTCATTGAAATTTGTACTCTTCATTTGATACATACCAGCCATATTAATACATTGTTCAGACCTCTCATTATTTAACTCTTGCATATTAGGTTCTTTTTGGAAAAAAGGAATAGGATGCTTTTTTAAATATTCTGCAAATTCTCTCATCTCTTCTGTATGCTCTTGATTGATAGCTAGCATTGGATTATAAAAAATTTTAATATATTTTTTTTCATTATTATCAACTAAATATAAAGGTAACTTTTTAATAATAGGTTTTTGTAAATTATCATATTGTAGTGGTGTAGCCACTAATAGTGTGGAATAGAGCAGTTGTAATACTATGATATAAAATATTTTTTTCATCAATCTATCCTTTTTTTTTATTTATTTTTTTATTTATTTAATTTTATCATCTACATTTGCAAAAAATCAAAAAGATCTTGCCGCTATATTGATACTAGAAATATCACTAGCAACCCTCCGTTTGTATATAATATATACGCCCATTGTTCTATAATCAATGTTACATAATATATTATTTTTTTATAGATAATTTAATTCAGTGTATTAAGAGAGTATATAGCATCCATTTTGCTTATTAAATACTCCCGTAGTTCTATTAAAAAGATGCTTTTTTAGGCACTTAAACTGTGGATAACTACGTATATAAACTGTGTTTAAAGATAGATCTATTATTTAATAACTTTTAAAGTCATTTTATCTGTGTATAACTATATAGGTTATACACAAGAAAGATCCTATAAATTTTTTATTTTTAAACATATCTTAGGATCCCTTAACTTTATGATCTATCTATTTTATTTTCTGTTATCAACAAAAAAAGGCGTTACTAATTACTATAATAATAAAGATCTATATATAAAGATCTTATATTAATTAGATTACTGTTTTTTCCTTAAAAACTTTTTGTAAAATAGCTTTTTTAAGATCTCAAAAATTCAGGTAGAATGATCTTCTAAATTAAGAATTTAAAAAATAATAAATTTAAAGGTTAAATATAAAATATGATTTATCAGAAAATATACGATGTCATTGTGATTGGTGGGGGACACGCAGGCACCGAAGCGGCACTTACTCCTGCTCGTATGGGATTAAAAACCTTATTATTAACACACAATATTGATACACTAGGGCAAATGTCTTGTAACCCAGCTATTGGTGGAATTGGTAAAGGTCACCTTGTAAAAGAAATTGATGCAATGGGTGGGTTAATGGCAAAGGCGACGGATCTTGCTGGTATTCAATTTCGTATTTTGAATAGCAGTAAAGGGCCTGCAGTACGTGCGACTCGTGCTCAGGCAGACCGTGTACTTTATCGTCAAGCCGTAAGAACAGCCCTTGAAAATCAGGAAAATTTAGATATTTTTCAGCAAGAAGTGGTGGATATTCTTGTTGAAAATGATCGTGTGGTCGGTGCAGTAACGAAAATGGGCTTAACTTTTAAATCTCGTTCCGTTGTATTAACGGCAGGAACGTTTTTGAAAGGTAAGATCCACATTGGAATGGAAAATTATGCGGGTGGTCGTGCGGGCGATCCTGCGTCAAATAGTTTATCGGATCGTTTGCATGATCTGAATTTAAGAATTGATCGCTTAAAAACGGGTACGCCACCAAGAATTGATGCGAGAACCATAGATTTTTCCGTATTAGCCGAGCAAAAAGGCGATCAAAATTTACCTGTAATGTCTTTTATGGGCAATGTGGATCAACACCCACAACAAATCTCTTGTTATATTACGCACACTAACGCACAGACTCACGATATTATTCGTGCGGGCTTAGATCGTAGTCCACTTTATGCTGGCGTGATTGAAGGTGTTGGACCACGTTACTGCCCGTCTATTGAAGATAAAGTGATGCGTTTTGCGGATCGTGATAGCCATCAGATCTACTTGGAACCAGAAGGTTTGACCACAACTGAAATTTACCCTAACGGTATTTCAACCAGTTTGCCTTTTGATGTGCAACAAAAATTAGTTAATTCAATGAAAGGGTTGGAAAATGCACGCATTATGCGACCAGGTTATGCGATTGAGTATGATTATTTTGACCCTCGTGATTTAAAACCAACCTTAGAAACCAAAGCGATTGCAGGTTTGTTCTTTGCAGGGCAAATTAATGGTACGACTGGTTATGAAGAAGCTGCCGCTCAGGGAATGCTAGCAGGGATTAACGCGGCGTTACAGGTGCAAGGTAAAGAGAGCTGGTATCCAACCCGTGATCAGGCTTATATGGGGGTATTGGTTGATGATTTATGTACACTTGGAACTAAAGAACCGTATCGTTTATTTACTTCTCGTGCGGAATACCGTTTATTGCTACGTGAAGACAATGCGGATATCCGCTTGACGCCGATTGCTCATAAATTTGGCTTGATTGATGAGGTTCGTTGGGCGAGATTTAATCAAAAAATGGAAAATATTGAAAAAGAGCGTGAGCGTCTAAAACAGATTTGGATCCACCCAAAATCACAATATTTACAAGCAGTAAATGAATTGGTTAAAACGCCTTTAACCCGTGAAGCCAGTGGCGAAGATCTATTACGTCGTCCAGAAGTGAACTATCAGAATTTAACCCAATTAGATGCTTTTTCCCCTGCTATTGAAGATAAACAAGCGGCGGAACAAGTGGAAATTTCGATTAAATATCAAGGTTATATTGAGCATCAATTAGCAGAAATTGAGAAACAAAAACGCCACGAATACACAGAAATTCCAGCAGATTTTGATTATAGCAAAGTAGAAAGTTTATCGAATGAAGTGCGTACCAAATTAGTAGAACATAAACCTGTTTCAATAGGACAAGCGTCTCGTATTTCAGGGGTAACACCTGCGGCTATTTCTATTTTATTGGTATCATTAAAAAAACAAGGAATGCTTAAGCGGGGTGATTTGTAATGAATTTTGCAAAAGCAGAAGCTTTGTTGAATGAACTTAACTTTGAAATTTCAACGGATCAAAAAGAAAAACTTTTTAAATTTGTGGCATTATTGGATAAATGGAATAAGGCTTATAATTTAACATCAGTACGTGATCCTGATGAAATGTGGATTAAGCATATTTTAGATAGTTTAGTGGTTAGCCCACACCTTGAAGGCTCTCGTTTTATTGATGTGGGAACAGGACCAGGATTACCGGGTCTTCCCCTTGCGATTATCAATCCGGATAAAGAATTTGTATTACTAGATTCGCTGGGTAAACGCATTCGTTTTATTGAGCAAGTTTTATTACAGCTTGGGATTAAAAATGTGACGCCTGTGCAATCTCGTGTAGAAGAATATCAACCTGAACAAGGCTTTGATGGCGTGCTAAGCCGTGCTTTTGCATCCTTAAATGATATGGTGCATTGGTGTGAACATTTACCGAGTGAAACAGGTCAATTTTATGCCTTAAAAGGGATTTATAATAAAGATGAAGTATCTGAATTACCTGATAATTTTAAAGTGGAGAATATTATTTCATTAGACGTACCTGAATTAATAGGAGAGCGTCATTTACTTTTAGTTAAAAAATTAACTTAAATAGTTATCTTTAATAAAAAAGGATTAAATGTTTTTATATTTTATTTTAATAGCCTTTTGTGCAGGAATTGTTTTAGCAATACAGGCAGCTATCAATACTCAGTTAGCACTTTCTTTAGGTGGTGAGAGTATTATATCTGCATTTATATCCTTTTTTATAGGTGCTATTGTTCTCTTTTTTATTTGTTTGTGGAAAACAGATTTATTTAATTCTTTATCTATTATTTATAAATTAGAATATTGGAAACTATTAGGTGGTGCTTTAGGTGCTTTTGTGGTTTTTACAACAATTTTTCTTTCACCTAAACTTGGTATTACAAATATGCTCTTTTTTATTATTATTGGGCAATTAATCAGTGCAGCTATTATTGATCATTATGGCTTAATTGGAATGAGTATAAAATCCTTTGATTTATGGAAATTTATAGGATTTATAATTATAGGGATTGGATTATTTATTTACTTTTTTGGTAAAAGAATATTAGGTTAATATCTAATAAAAATGAAGCGGTTAGATTAACGTAAAAATTTACAAATGGTACATTTACCTCATAACCGTAACACCACTTAAAATAACTCAGAAGGAGAGTGAAATCCTCGTCGTTTTCTAGGACGAAGATTAAGCTCTCTTTCCACTATATCTAATTCCTCTTGTGCAACTGATTTTAAATCAGTTCCTTTTGGAAAATACTGACGGATTAATCCATTTGTATTTTCATTTAATCCTCTTTGCCAAGGACTATTAGGATCTGCAAAGTAGGTTTTACATTCTAACTCATTTGCTATCTTTTCGTGAGAGAAAAATTCAACACCATTATCAAAAGTTATTGATTTAACTTTTTCTTTATAAGGCAATAAAGTACTAATGCAACGCTTTGCTAAACAACGGGCATTTTTACCTTCTAATTTTACAATTACTGTATAAGCCGTTTTTCTCTCAACTAAAGTTAATATTCCTGTATGATGCCCTTTTCCTTGTATTGTATCTGCTTCCCAATGCCCCAATTCTTCTTTTGTTTCTATTTCTTTAGGTCTATCATGAATAGATACTCTATTGGGTATTTTTCTAATGATTGCTCCTACCGACTTACTTCTTTTACGATATTTTTTATTGCCTCGCCGTAGATATTTATAAACCTCATCTTTACGATGAAAATGCCGTTTTATATATGCATAAATACCTCTGGGGCTAATGCCAAGCTCTTTAATTTTAGAAACTGTATAGCAAATTTGTTCAGGACTAAATCTCTTCTTTAAGTAAAAATAAATAATAGACCAAACTTGAGGTGTGATTGTTATTTTCTTTCGTTTCCTACGATGTCTTTGACGACACATTTTATTCGCACCACGAGGATTATAACCTCTAGTGCCTGTATTACGTTTTACCTCATTAAAAATAGTTGTAGCACTACAGCCAACAACTTTAGCTATTTGTCTATAACTATGTTTATGTTGCAATCCGTAAGAAATCTGGTATCTTTGTTCTAAAGTCAGTTGTTTATACATAACACTTATCTCCGTCAAGAAAAGTCAACGTATATTCTAACTGACTTTTCTTTTTATGGAAGTGTTACGGTTATTCGGTAAATCTGATATTTTTATTATAATCTGACCGCTTGGATTTATTGAAATAGTTAAGTTTTACAGGTCTAATTCTAATAATTCTGCTGATAGAACAATACCTGTTAGATCTGCATAAACATAATCTTCAGGGAAGAAAGTCACACCACCAAAATTAACAGGGGTATCCACTTCACCAATATCATTATTTTCTGATCCAACTGGGATTGGAGCAAGGGCTTGAATACCAATTTCAAGAGTTTCTAAAATATCTATTTGGCGTACAGCACCATAGACAATAATACCTTCCCAGCCATTTTCAACGGCGGTTGTTGCAAGTTCAGCATCGATTAATGCTCTTCTTACAGAACCTCCACCATCAACAAGTAAAATACGTCCTTTACCGTTTTCTTGTAAAACATCGGCAATAAGTCCGTTACTTTCAAAGCATTTAACAGTGGTTATTTGTCCAGAAAAGGCGCTATCTCCTCCAAATGTTGAAAACATTGGTTCTACAACATCAAGTTGATCGCCATAAAGATCACAAAGTACAGAAGTATCGATATTCATAATGAATCCTATAAAAATAGATGAATTTATGTAGCAGTATAGATCTCTTTATTTAATAACTCAACTTTTTACAAATTTTGTTTTGCAGATGGCTGTTTATTACTGTAATAGAATTTAATATTGTAGTATAATCAAAAGCCCTTTCTATAAAATTTATATAATAATATTTGGAGTAAATAATATATGGCTCGAGTAACGGTACAAGGTGCGGTAGATAAAGTTGGTAATCGTTTTGATTTAATATTAATGGCTTCTCGCCGTGCAAGACAATTACAGCTTCATGTCCGTGAACCTTTGGTTGAATTAGAAAATGATAAACCAACAGTAATTGCATTAAGAGAAATAGAAGAAGGTCTAATTAATAATGAATTAATGGATCAATTTGAAAATAGTGATGCTATTCAAAAAGAAGAAGCTGAGAAAGAAGCGATCTCTTTTTTAACAGATATTAAACCTACAGATATTTAACTAAGTTTAGGTGTAATAGTGTATTTGGCTGAAGCTTTTGAAGAGTTAAATGAGATTATACAAACTTATTTACCTGCGGATAAAATTGAATTAGTAAAAAAAGCCTTTATTGTGGCTCGTGATGCACATGAGGGACAGTTTCGTTCAAGTGGTGAACCTTATATTTATCACCCTGCTGCTGTTGCTTCTATTATTGCAAAAATGAAACTTGATCACGAAGCTATTATGGCTGCACTACTGCACGATGTAATAGAAGATACACCTTATACTGAAGAAGAATTAGCGAGTGAATTTGGTATAAGTGTTGCTGAAATTGTTCAAGGTGTTTCAAAATTAGATAAATTAAAATTTCGTACTCGTCAGGAAGCTCAAGTTGCTAATTTCCAAAAAATGGTTTTAGCAATGACTAAAGATATTCGAGTTGTTTTAATCAAATTGGCAGATAGAACGCATAATATGCGAACATTAGGTGCATTGCGTCCTGATAAACGTCGTCGTATAGCAAAAGAAACCCTTGAAATTTATACTCCTCTTGCTCATCGTTTAGGATTGGATAATCTCAAACGTGAGTTAGAAGATCTTTGCTTTGAAGCTCAATATCCACACCGTTTTCAAGTATTAAAAATGGCAGTAGAGTATGCGAGAGAAAATCGTAAACGCTTGATTGAAACCATTTCAAATGAAATTCAAGGTTTATTAGATAAGGCAAATATTCAAGGCTATGTATATGGGCGTGAAAAAAATATTTATACCCTCTATCAAAAAATGCGTCAAAAAGATCAGCATTTTCAATCAATCTTAGATATTTATTCTTTTAGAATTGTTGTAGATAATATAGATAATTGCTATAGAACATTAGGTTTATTACATTCATTATATAAACCTCGTCCAACCTTAATTAAAGATTATATATCTATTCCAAAACCTAATGGCTACCAATCTTTACATACTTCAATGTTTGGACATAAAGGTATGCCTATTGAAGCGCATATCCGCACTAAAGATATGGATCAAATGGCAGTAATGGGCGTTTCTGCTTATTGGAGTTATAAAGATGATTCTCATACTAGTGTACAGTTACGAGTGAACAAATGGTTACAAAGTATTGTTGAATTACAACAAAGTATTGAAAATACAGAAGAATTTATTGAAAATGTAAAATCTGATCTTTTTTCTGATGATATCTATATTTTTACTCCAAAAGGTAGAATTATTGAATTACCTGAAAATGCAACAGCCATTGATTTTGCTTATGCACTCCATTCTGATATTGGTGATAGTTGTGTAGCAGCTATTGTTGATCGTAATCCCTATCCATTATCTAAGCCTTTAAAAACAGGGCAAACAGTTCAAATTAAAACAAAAAAAGGACATACTCCAAAAAAAGAATGGCTGAATTTTGTGGTGAGTGCAAAAACACGTTCTAAAATTAGACACGCCCTTAAAATACAAACTGAGCAATAAAAAAATAAGTGGTAAAATTTTGTAAAAAATAACCCTTTGAATTTGTGATCTATATCAGAAAACTTCTATTATATTATTCCTTTCTTCTTTATGCAGTGATACCATTTCCAGATTACTATATTTTTATAAATTGAAGGAGTATTCTATGGAATTTCGTACTGAACACGACACTATGGGTGAAGTGAAAGTCCCTGCTAATCGTTATTGGGCTGCTCAAACTGAGCGTTCACGTAATAACTTTAAAATTGGTGAAGAAGCCTCTATGCCAAAAGAAATTATAGAAGCTTTTGGTTATTTGAAAAAAGCAGCTGCTTTTGCAAACTGCGATCTTGGTGTATTACCAACTGAAAAACGTGATTTAATTGCCAAAGCCTGTGATGAAATTTTAGCTAACCAATTAAACGGTGAATTTCCACTGGTTATTTGGCAAACAGGATCTGGTACACAATCAAATATGAATGTGAATGAAGTGGTAGCAAACCGTGCTCACGTCATAAATGGTGGAACATTAGGTGAAAAAAGTGTTATTCACCCAAATGATGATGTGAATAAATCACAATCTTCAAATGATACCTACCCAACAGCAATGCACATCGCAGCATACAAAAAAGTGGTTGAGCATACACTTCCTGCATTAAAACAGTTACAAAAAACCTTTGCGGATAAATCAGACGCATTCAAAAATGTAGTGAAAATCGGTCGTACCCACTTAATGGATGCAACACCATTAACCTTAGGTCAAGAGTTCTCAGCTTACGCAGCACAGCTTTCATTTGGTATAAAGGCTCTTGAAAATACCTTGCCACATTTAAGTGAATTAGCATTAGGTGGTACAGCAGTGGGTACAGGTCTAAATACACCAAAAGGTTACGATGTAAAAGTGGCAGAATATATTGCACAATTTACAGGTTTACCATTTGTAACTGCACAAAATAAATTTGAAGCCTTAGCTAGTCACGATGCAATCGTAGAAACACATGGTGCGTTAAAACAAATCGCAATGTCATTATTTAAAATCGCAAATGACGTACGTTTATTAGCTTCAGGTCCTCGTAGTGGAATTGGTGAAATTTTAATTCCTGAAAATGAACCAGGTTCATCAATTATGCCAGGTAAAGTAAACCCAACCCAGTGTGAAGCCTTAACAATGGTAGCAGCACAAGTGTTAGGTAACGATACGACTATTTCATTCGCTGGCTCACAGGGTCATTTCCAATTAAACGTATTCAAACCTGTAATGGCGTTTAACTTTTTACAATCAGCACAACTTTTAGCGGATGCGTGTTTATCATTTGATGAGCATTGTGCAAGTGGTATTGAACCAAACTTTGAGCGTATTAAGATGCAATTAGAAAACTCACTAATGTTAGTGACTGCATTAAATCCGCATATTGGTTATGAAAATGCAGCGAAAATTGCGAAAACGGCACATAAAAATGGCACAACACTAAGAGAAGAAGCAATTAACTTAGGTTTATTAACTTCTGAACAATTTGATGAATGGGTACGTCCTGAAGATATGGTTGGAAGTTTGAAATAGTTTTAAACTTATTTATTCATATAAAAATCCCTTACTTATTTTAGTAAGGGATTTTTTTAAGCGGTTACTTTTGACTTACTTTTTGCAATTATGCAAAATATTTTTCTAAATCGTCAAATCCACCAATGTGTTGTCCACCAATGAATACTTGAGGTGCTGTTGCACGACCAGTAATAGCACGAACAGATGTTATTGTTGCATCACGACCTAAAATAATTTCTTCGTAAGCAATACCTTTTTCTTCTAATAACATTTTTGCTTTAGTGCAATATGGGCAACCTGGTTTTGTGATGATTGATGCAGATTGTTTTGCTTTCCAATCTGGTTTTAAGTATTTGATCATAGTATCTGCATCTGATACTTCAAATGGGTCACCTGGTTTTTGTGGTTCGATGAACATTTTTTCAATTACTCCATCTTTTACAAGCATAGAATAACGCCAAGAGCGGTTACCAAAACCGATACCATCTTCATTTACTAACATTCCCATTGCTTCTGTAAACTTACCACTTCCATCTGGTAGGAATTTAATATTTTTTGCATTTTGATCTGCTTTCCACGCATTCATTACAAAAGTATCGTTTACAGATAAACAATAGATATCATCGATACCTAATGCTTCAAATTCACTAAATAATTCGTTATAACGAGGTAAGTGAGTTGAAGAACAAGTTGGTGTGAATGCACCTGGTAATGCGAATAAAATTACAGTTTTACCTGCAAAAATATCATTTGAAGTTACATCAACCCAGCTATCTTCTTGGCGTGTGTGAAATGTAACTTGAGGTACTTTTTGACCTGAAATATCTTGTAAAGACATAATTTTCTCCTATTTTATTGAGGTGTTTTGTTAAAAACTATTGACTATTTTACACCTATTTATGTCATAATGTCGCCTATTGTATCAATAGGTTTTTATAGGGTATTTCTATGAATATTAGAGATCTTGAGTATTTAATCGCTCTTTCAGAGTTTAAACACTTCCGTAAAGCAGCAGATTCTTGCAATGTAAGTCAACCCACATTGAGTGGTCAAATTAAAAAATTGGAAAATGAATTAGGTACGATATTACTTGAAAGAACAAGTCGTAAAGTACTCTTTACCCAAGCGGGTTTAATGTTAGTTGAACAAGCAAAAGTTATTTTACGAGAAGTTAAAGTGCTTAAAGATATGGCAAATAATCAGGGTAAAGATATGTCAGGGCCTCTTCATATTGGTATTATTCCAACACTTGCTCCTTATTTATCTCCAATAATTTTGCCTTTTTTATCTAAAAGTTTTCCTAAGTTAGAGTTATATATTTATGAGCTTCAAACGGCTGAATTAGTACAACAATTGGAAACAGGGCAGTTAGATTGTGGATTATTAGCATTTTGTCAAGAAACCACACCTTTTATTGAAGTACCTATTTTTGAAGAAAAAATACAATTAGCCGTATCAAATAAACATAAATGGGCAAATTTGAAAGAAATCGCATTATCAGAATTATCCGAAAAAGAGATGTTATTACTTGATGATGGTCATTGTTTGCGAGATAAAGCATTAAGTTATTGTTTATCTGTTGGAGGAAAAGAAGATAAACACTTTAAAGCAAAAAGTTTAGAGACATTGAGAAATATGGTTTCAGCAAATATGGGAATGACTTTAATGCCTGAATTAGCAATGGAATCAAAATTAGATAAACAAATACATTATATTCCTTTTGAAAAACCACAACCTTCTAGAAAAATAGGGCTAATTTATCGTCCAGGTTCACCTTTAAGAGTAAGATATGAGCGATTAGCAAAAGAAATAGCACAAATAATGGAAAAATATTTGTAAATTTATTTAAGAATTATTCAATTCTTGCATTTGTTGACGATAACGCCCTGCCGCTAAATGATAAAAAGGTTTTGGACAAAAATGACGAGAAACAACAGAAGCAATGAGAGATCCCATTATTCCCCAAATCATTGTTGATTGACTACCCGTCATTTCCATTACCACTACTGCTGCGGTGAGAGGGGATTGTGTTAGTGCGGCTAAAAAAGCAGACATTGAGAGCAATACTAATAAACGCTCATCAACAATACCCCCAGTTAATGCCCAAATGTCGGATCCAATTCCAGCTCCCATCGTTAATGCTGGAGAAAAAATACCACCAGCAATACCAGTCCAATAAGTAAAAATGGTTGCTAATATTTTTAATATACCTATGCCATCAGCAGTAATATCTGTTGGAGAATCATTTAACATTGACATTACTACTGAATAACCTGTTCCATAAGTTGTACCATCACTATATACGCCTAATGCAGCTAGAATAATACCTAGTAGTACTGCTAAAACCACTGGATTACGACGAACCCAGCCTCGTAGAAATGGAGGTACATAGCCAGCAGGACCTTTTGCAATCATTCGTGCTGTAATCCCTCCTAATATCCCATTAATGACAGCACATAATAATACCCACATTAACATATTTGGTGCAGAATTAATTCCTCTATAATTTGAGAAATAAGGGTTATTTCCCATAATAGCAACAAAAATAAAACCAGAGGCTAAAACACCAAATAATACTCGACGTTCCCAACGAAGTATTACTCCTCGTCCAAGTTCTTCTATCGCAAAAATAACACCAGCAAGAGGAGCGTTAAATGCAGCAGCTAAGCCACCCGCAGCTCCTGTGGCAATAAGTTGATTAAAACACATTCCCTTAAATGCCAAATTATGTTTACGACAAAAATTTCCCCATGCAAGCATCACTGCGGCTCCAACCTGAACAGAAGGACCTTCTCGACCAACACTTGCTCCAATTAGCATTGCTAAAAATGTTAAAGGAATTTTTAAAAGAGACGTTTCTAACTTAATTAAGTGTGTTTTAAATGGAGTATAAGGTAATTTAATGGAAGCAATTACTTGAGGAATACCACTTCCAGCTACATTTGGTGCAAATCGTTTTGTTGCCCAAGTCAGAAAAGCTAACCCTAATGGCAAAATTATCCAAGCTAAATAAGGATAACGTTTAACCCACCAAATATTTAATTCAAGCCCTAAATCAGCGAGTTTTGCAAAGCCTAAAGATGTTAGAGAAACAATGACTGATCCAATTAATAAACACAGAAAATCCAATGATTTTCGTGATAAACGAGTTGTTTGAATCAATTTATGTCTTAAAAAATGTAAATTTTTTGCAATGAACATAGGTAAAATAAAAAATAAAATGTGATTAGCTAATAATAACTCAAAAATAACACTATTTACTTTGATTTATACCAAAATTTTAAAAAATTTATTTAAAAAGATCTTTGTTTTTTTGTATTTAGATCTTAAATAAATAAAATTATTATTAATTAGATTATTAAATTTACAAAAAAATTAAAAAAGTAGTAAAATTTTGATATAGTTAGACAGTTTTTTATTAATTATTATTAGGAGAAAAAAATGGCACGTCGTCCACTTGTAATGGGTAACTGGAAATTAAACGGTAGCAAAGCATTCACAAAACAATTAGTTGAAGGCTTAAAAGCAGAATTAAAAGAAGTGAAAGGCTGTGATGTCGCAATTGCACCACCAGTAATGTATTTAGCTGAAGCTGAAGCGGCACTAACCGGTCAATCTGTGATTGCATTAGGTTCACAAAATGTGGATTTAAAACAATCTGGTGCATTCACGGGCGATATTTCAACTGAAATGTTAAAAGATTTTGGTGCAAAATACATTATCATCGGTCATTCTGAGCGTCGTCAATACCACAAAGAAAGTGATGAATTTGTAGCACAAAAATTCGGTGCGTTAAAAGAAGCGGGTTTAGTGCCTGTATTGTGTATCGGTGAAACGGAACAAGAAAACGAAGAAGGAAAAACGCAAGAAGTTTGCCAACGTCAAATTGATGCAGTTTTAAATACTTTAGGTGTAGAAGCATTTAACGGTGCAATCATTGCTTATGAACCAATTTGGGCAATCGGAACAGGTAAATCTGCCACTCCTGAGCAAGCTCAAGCAATTCACAAATCAATCCGTGATCATATCGCTGCAAAATCTCAAGCAGTCGCAGATCAAGTAATTATCCAATACGGTGGTTCAGTAAATGATTCAAATGCAGCAGACCTATTTACACAACCAGATATTGATGGTGCGTTAGTAGGTGGAGCTTCACTTAAAGCAGATGCTTTTGCAGTAATTGTTAAAGCAGCAGAAAAAGCAAAAAGTTAATTTATTTCTAAATAAATAGCCCTACTACAAGCGGTACGATTATTACAAAAATTTGCAAATTTTTTTGATAATCGTACCGCTTGATTTTTCTAAAGTTGCAGATAATTTCACAAAATTTATAATTTGTAGTTTACTATTAACACTTTAATTGCTATTTTTTTACAATGTTTTTACAAAATAAATAGGAATGGTGTGTTATGTCTTTTTCTCTTTCTAAAAAATATAGTCAATTACGTCGTGATATCACTTCATATTATCGCATTGATGAAAAAAAAGCGGTTGATCAGTTATATGAAACCTTAACTTTTACTCCCGAGCAAGAAAATGCCATTCAAAAAAATGCCGTAAATTTAATTAATAAAGTGCGTAATATTAAGAAGAATAGCTATGGCATTGATGCTTTAATGCAAGAGTTTTCATTGGGTGATGAAGAGGGAATAGCATTAATGTGTTTAGCGGAAGCATTATTACGTATTCCAGATGAAGAAACACAAGATGAATTAATTCACGATAAATTAAAAGAGGGCAATTGGCAAAGTCATATTGGGCGATCTTCTTCTATCTTTATTAACGCAGCTAGCTACGGTTTGTTACTGGGTAAAAAATTAAGCGGTAGTTTTGATGAAGAAACCCTTTCTAATGCGTTAACTCGTAGTTTTGCACGTTTATCTGCACCCGCTATGCGACTCGCAATGCTACAAGCAATGCGTATTTTAGGTGCTCAGTTTGTCACAGGAACAGATATTAACAATGCCCTTCATCGAGTAAAAAAACGTGTTGAGAAAGGATTTTGTTTCTCTTTTGATATGCTAGGTGAAGCAGCAATGACAGCTTCTGATGCCGAGCGGTATTTTCAAGATTATATTAATGCCATCGAAGCCGTTGGTAGAGATTCTGCAGATAAAGATATTTTTCAATCAAATGGCGTTTCAGTAAAACTTTCTGCCATTCATCCACGTTATTTTCGTTCGCAATATGATCGTGTTATGGACGAACTTTACCCAAAACTAAAACAACTAATGTTGTTAGGTAAAAAATACAATATTGGTATTAATATTGACGCTGAGGAAGCCAGCCGCTTAGAACTTTCTTTAGATCTAGTTGAAAAATTATTAGATGAACCAGAATTAAAAGGCTATAAAGGAATAGGTTTTGTTATTCAAGCCTATTCAAAACGTTGCCCTAAAGTGATTGATTATTTAATTGAATTAGCCCGTGAAAAACAAGGTTATTTAATGATCCGCTTGGTAAAAGGAGCATAT
This sequence comes from Pasteurella skyensis, assembly GCF_013377295.1. Taxonomy (NCBI): domain Bacteria; kingdom Pseudomonadati; phylum Pseudomonadota; class Gammaproteobacteria; order Pasteurellales; family Pasteurellaceae; genus Phocoenobacter; species Phocoenobacter skyensis. The sequence continues at coordinate 2,163,635 of NZ_CP016180.1, forward strand.
TGGGACAGTGAAATTAAATGGGCACAAACAGAAGGATTAGAAGGCTTCCCTGTTTATACTCGAAAAAATCATACCGATATTTCTTACATTGCTTGTGCTAAAAAATTATTAACGGCTCAAGATGTGATTTATCCACAATTTGCGACCCATAACGTACAAAGTTTATGTACGATTTATGAATTAGGTAAAGATAAAAATTATGAATTTCAATGCCTACACGGAATGGGTGAGAATTTATATGACAACGTGGTTGGAAAAGAGAATTTTGACCGCTTAGTTCGTGTTTATGCTCCTGTTGGTACACACGAAACCCTGCTCGCCTATTTAGTGCGTCGTTTATTAGAAAATGGGGCTAATTCCTCTTTTGTACATCAACTGATCGATGAAACCATTCCCGCAGAACAGTTAGTGACACCACCTTGGAAACTTTATGAAAAATCTCAAGGTGAGCGAAACAAGGCGGTAAAATTACCATTAGAACTATTTAGTGATCGTAAAAATTCACAAGGTTTTGATTTAACCAATGAATTTACCCTTGAACAATTAGAGCAAGGTTTTGAAAATGCACAAATTGAAGCGGTTACATCCTTAGTAAATTTTGCAAATAAAACTATTCACCACGAAAGTCATTCTGTTTTTAATCCAGCGGATCTATCTAGTAAAGTCGGTGAGGTTTCATTTTTAAAAGTAGACGCAGTAGAACAAGTTTTTGGAAGTGCAACGATGACCGAGTGGAATAATTTTGATGCTACCTCAAAAGCAGATATTTTACGTAAAACCGCCAATCTTTACGAAGAGAATGCAGCATTACTAATGAAAATTGCCATTTTAGAGGCAGGTAAAACCTTACCAAATGCTATTGCAGAATTACGAGAGGCTGTGGATTTCTTACGTTATTATGCGGTTCAGTTAGAAAAATTGGCTCAATTGGGTAAACTTGCTGAGCCGAGAGGTAAGATTTTATGTATCTCTCCTTGGAACTTCCCATTAGCGATTTTCACAGGGCAAATTGCCGCAAGTTTGGCAGCAGGGAATGTGGTGATAGCAAAACCTGCTGAGCAAACTTCATTAATTGCCGCTGCTGCAGTTGAATTATTTTACCAAGCAGGCTTACCTCGTAGTGCATTGCAATTAGTATTAGGCACGGGTGATATTGGTGCAGCATTGGTAAAACAACCTTTTGATGGAGTGGTATTTACTGGTTCAACGGAAGTAGCAAAACTGATCAATGAACAATTAGCACAAACAGATAATGATCCTGTTTTTATTGCAGAAACAGGTGGACAAAATGTGTTAGTGGTTGATTCTTCTGCTCTGGCAGAACAAGTGATTGCAGATGTCTTAAACTCTGCTTTTGATTCAGCAGGACAACGTTGCTCTGCATTACGTATTTTATTATTACAAGAAGATGTTGCCGATAAAATTTACTCAATGCTATGTGAGGCAATGAAAGAGTTAAAAGTAGGAAACCCAACACAACTTGCCACTGATGTTGGTCCTGTTATTGACAAGGAAGCACTACAAAATTTAGACAATCACAAAATGAAAATGCGTCAAATAGCACAGCGTTATGTAGAACTTAAATCCCCTAAAGAAGGGCATTTTGTCGCACCTGCTGTTTATATATTAGATAACTTGGCACAACTAGAACGAGAAGTCTTTGGACCTATTTTACATATCGTTACCTATAAAAAAGAGAACCTCGCTAATGTGCTAGCTGAAGTCAATGCAAAAGGATATGCACTAACAGGAGGTTGCCATAGCCGAATTTATAAGCAGATGGATTTTGTTGAAAAACATCTAAATTGCGGTAATTTTTATATCAATAGAAATATTGTAGGTGCGGTTGTTGGGGTTCAGCCTTTTGGTGGACATAGCCAGTCAGGAACAGGACCAAAAGCAGGAGGGGAATTCTACCTACAACGCTTAACCAAAACAACCCAATATTATAGTCAGTTTGGCGATGAAATGGCTTTAGCTAATGCTAAACCGCTATTAGAGAGTATTACAGGTGAAGATAATTCATTAGCCTATTTACCTTGTGAAGTGGCTATTTTTGATGGTTCATTAGAACAAGCAAAACAAGCCACAGAAAAATTATTAGCTGCAGGTTTTAGTGTGTTAGTTGAACCACAACATCCATTGGCTAAATTAAACCTTGATAATATTCGAGTAGCAAAAACCTTAGGGCATTGTCAAAAAGGGGTTTATTTAGAAAATATAACGAAAGAGCAACGCCTTTGGGTAGCCCAAAATAGCCCCGCTATTTTTAAATGTTATGATTGGAGAGAAACTCAAGATTTAATGCCTCTTTATGATGAGTTTTCTCGTAGTGAAAATACCACCGCAGCAGGCGGAAATGCGTCTTTAATGGCAGCACAAGAACAATAAAAAAAAGGAAAACTTATTATGCAAATTTATATTACTTTTGGACTTTATCTCGTTATTATTTTAGGTATAGGTATCTATGCCTATCGTTCCACTGATAATTTTGATGATTATATTTTGGGTGGGCGTAAAATGGGTAGTTTTGTGACCGCAATGTCAGCAGGGGCTTCGGATATGTCTGGTTGGCTATTGATGGGGTTACCGGGTGCGATCTTTGTTTCAGGTCTCTCAGAAGCGTGGATAGCCGTCGGTTTAACTATTGGTGCATACTTAAATTATCGCGTGGTTGCAGGTCGATTACGTATTTTTACGGCAAGTTATCAGAATGCATTAACTTTACCTGAATTTTTTGCACAACGTTTTCCTCAACAAGAGAAAGCGTTAAAAATAATTTCTTCTTCAATTATTTTATTTTTCTTTACTATATACTGTGCATCAGGTGTTGTTGCAGGCGCCAAATTATTCCAAAGCTTTTTAGGATTAGACTATAGCACCGCACTTTGGTTGGGAGCATTAGCAACGATCACTTATACCTTTATTGGCGGTTATTTGGCTGTTTCGTGGAGTGATACCATTCAAGCAACATTGATGTTTTTTGCATTATTACTTGCTCCAGTAATGGTTTTAATTAATTTGAGTTGGGAAGAAATTAATACTGCACTAACAGTAAAATCCGCAGTAACGCATATTCCTTATTCTAATTGGTTACATAATGTCTCTGGTATTGGTGTTATTTCTGCATTGGCTTGGGGATTAGGCTATTTTGGGCAACCTCATATTCTCGCCCGTTTTATGGCAGCAGATTCACTGAAATCATTAAAGAGAGCTCGCCATATCGGTATTAGTTGGATGTTTTTATGTCTAGGTGGTGCAGTTGCGGTGGGCTACTTTGGTTTAGCTTATTTCTCTGCAAATAATATTGAATTAGAAAATTCAGAAACGATTTTTATTGAATTATCGAAATTAATGTTTAACCCTTGGATTGTGGGGATTGTACTTTCTGCTATTTTGGCGGCAGTAATGAGTACATTATCCGCTCAATTATTAATGTGTTCAGCTGCAATTACTGAAGATTTCTATAAAGGATTTATCCGTAAAGCAGCGTCAAGTAAAGAGCTGGTTTGGGTTGGACGATTAATGGTATTAGTTATTGCCGTTGTCGCTATTATTATTGCACAAGATCCAAATTCCAAAGTAATGGGGCTTGTTTCTTATGCTTGGGCGGGATTTGGTGCGGCATTTGGACCCGTAGTTATTTTATCCCTATTCAACCGTAATATTAGTTCAACAGCGGCACTTTGGGGAATGTTATCAGGAGCAATTACTGTCGTTGCTTGGAAGCCGCTAATACAATATTTAGGTTGGGTCGATCTTGCTAATCTTTATGAAATTATACCGGGTTTCTTAATGTGTTCTTTTATCACGCTAACGTCGTCAATATTTAGCACGGTTAATCCACAAGTTGTGGAACAATTTGATAAAGCAGTAGCAGAATTTAATATAAGTACTTAAATACCTCATACTTCGACAAGCTCAGTGACAGGTGTTTGGTTGATTCCGTGCTCAATGTTCCCGTTTTCGGTTACTGAGCTCGGTTATTGAGCCTGTCGAAATATCGAAGTACAAGAAAACGCGCACAGAACAAGTTCAGAGCATAGACACCTAATGCTTCGATAAGCTCAGCAAGCGGTGTCTTGTGACGACTCAGCAACATTCCTCACTTCAGTTTCCCGTTTTTGGTTACTGAGCTCGGTTATTGAGCCTGTCGAAATATCGAAGTATAAGAAAACGCACACAGAGCAAGTTCAGAGCATAGACACCTAATGCTTCGACAGGCTCAGCAAGCGGTGTCTTGTGACGACTCAGCAACATTCCTCACTTCAGTTTCCCGTTTTCGGTTACTGAGCTCGGTTATTGAGCCTGTCGAAATATCGAAGTATAAGAAAACGCGCACAGAGCAAGTTCAGAGCATAGATACCTAATACTTCGACAAGCTTAGCAAGTGGTGTCTTTTGAAAAGGTGGTTGGTATAAATAAAACATAGCGGTCACATTCACGTAAAAATTTGCAAATTTTTGTGTGAATCATACCGCTTTATTTGATTATTTTTTGACTTTTTAAATAAACAGGCATAATATTGAAAAGGGTCTTTTTTTTAAACAACCAACTAAAGGAGAAAACCAATGAAAACTCTTTATAATTTATTCAAAAATGGTTCTACCCCCCCCCGCTTATAAATATAATAAAATCAATAAGTTAAGTAGAACTATTACCCCTTCTGCACTCTCTTGTGCGATTTTTCTTGCCTTAAATACAACGGCTTATGCGCTACCTAATAACGAAGCCTCTTGCGATATCAATGGTAACTGCTCACCAGATTTAGGTGCCATTATCGATGTTAATAATGCATTAGCTCCCCCTCTAGAGAGTGGTGGTACAGGCACCAAAAGTGTGACAGGTAATAAAGTCACTGTTGAGAACTCGCCAACAACAGGTATTAGTAATGTTTTGGGCGCCTTCCATAATGCCAAAGAGGTGAGCAATAATACTGTTACTATCAACGGTGGTGTTGTTATTGAAGGTGTAATTGGTGGTTTTAGTATAAATGACACAGCAAAAGAAAATACCGTTACTATCAATGGTGGTACTGTTGGAGAAGATGTAATGGGTGGTATTAGTATAGGTGGCACTGCAAAAGAAAACTCCGTCACTATCAATGGTGGTACTGTTGGAGATGTAATGGGTGGTAGTGGTAGACGTGGCACAGCAAAAGAAAACTCCGTTACCATCAATGGAGGTACTATTAATGGAAACATTATTGGATCAGAGAGTTCTGAAGGAGCGGGTAATAATACCATTATTATTAATGGTGGTACTATACTTTCTGAACTAGTTTCAGGTGGTTATAATATTTATGGTAGTGATTCTATCAACAATACTTTGACCATTAATGGTAGCCCAAAATTTGGCGAAAAAACCATATTATTTGGCGGAATAGATGAGGAAGGTACAGCTGATAGCACTACAGGCAATACCCTAAACCTACATACCACAGATTTAAAAGTTAAAAATATTGCTCACTTTGAAAATTTACGCTTTTTTGTGCAAGAAGATACTCCTAAGGATAGCTCTTTCTTAACCTTAAGCACTGATAAGGATACTGATATTACAGGTACTAAAATTGGTGTGGGAGTAGAAGGAAATACCTCTTTGTTAAAAGATGGCGATAAACTTGTTTTAATTAAAAAAGAGCAAGGCGAATTAAAAACCGATGCTACCCTGACGAATACAGTAACTGGAATGCAAGGCATTGCAGTGAAATATGTGTTTGAACTTGAAAAACAAGACAACCAAACCTTAATCGCAAAAGCCAAATCTGGGTTTAATTCAAGCAGTGGTTCAGGTGGCAGTTCGGGCGGTTCGACAGCTGGCACAGTACATCCACAAACCAAGTCCCTTCTTGAAAGTGGTTTAGCGGGGTTAAACTTTATCAATAATGGTGCTGATTTAGTGGATTCAGCAATGACTCAGCTTACACCATATGATGGTATCAAAACCTTTGGTGCAATTCGTGGTGGTAAATATCGTACAGAAACGGGCTCTCATATTGATGTGAAAGGCACCAATCTATTAGTGGGTGTTGGACGTCAAGCAGGACAATTCCAATTTGGCACCTATGTTGAAGCGGGTTTTGGCTCTTATGACAGTGAAAATGATATTAAAGACACCACTGTAACGGCAGAGGGTGATACCAAATATTACGGTATTGGAGCAACGTTAAAACAAGCCTTTAATCGTTTCTTTGTAGAGGGCGGACTACGTTTAGGACACAGCCAAACCACCTACAACAGCGATGATTTTGAGGGTTCAAACACTGTGGCAACAGAGGTGAAATTTACCACCAAACGGGCTTATGCAGGGGCTAATTTTGGGTTAGGCTATAATGCACAACTCAGTGACGCCTTCACCTTAACCCCTTATGGTAAAGTGTTTTACACCTACCTCAGCAATGAACAGCAACACATTGAAGGCTCACTCTTCAAATTTGATAGCGTACGTTCATTAAGAACCCAATTAGGGGCAAAAATGCAGTATCAATTAAGTGATAAAACCAAACTGTATTCAACCTTAGCGTGGGAAAATGAGGCAAAAGGAAAAGCAACAGGCACCGTATTAGGGCTTGATATGCCATCTCCTAGCTTAAAAGGCAACACAGGTATTGTTGAATTTGGTGTGACTTTCACTCCTAGTCAAAACCTCAGTATCAACTTAGGTGCGACAGGTAACTTCGGTAAACGTCGTGGCGCCTCAGCAAATGCGTTGATTAGTTATGGGTTTTAATTAGCTGTTTGATAGTTAATAAAGCTTAAAAAGAAACAAGAGACAGTTAATGCTGTCTCTTGTTTTTGATTCTATACGCTTTCCAAATTTTAGTGAATGCTGTTTAGGGGAACTTTTGGGATTTTGATAATTAATTTTTAGGCATAAAAAAACACCGATAATAACTATCAGTGGTTTAGAATTAATGGCGGAGGAAGTGAGATTCGAACTCACGGAGGATTTAAACCCTCGCCGGTTTTCAAGACCGGTGCCTTCAACCACTCGACCATTCCTCCGTTGAAAACGTGTTGAATGATATAGAGATTGTAAAAATTCGTCAAGTGATAAAACAAAAAAAATGTTTATTTGCGCTGTTTTTCATCAATATAGCTTTTTCTAAAACAATTTTATCGTTTATAGTATGGAAAATATGTGCTAATTTATTCCATTTCAGGTATTATTTTGAGTACAATTGATAGCCTTGATTGTTGAATATAAATTCATATAATTTAAAATATAAGTAAGCGGTAACATCTTTATTAAATTTTGCAAAAATCGTTTATTGATTAACTAATATAGGATCTTAATTTTGGACACAATTCCCCTGAGTAGTTTGTTTATTGCTCTTGTTCTGTTACTTTTTCTTTCAGCATTCTTTTCAAGTTCTGAAACTGCTTTAATGTCTTTAAATCGTTATAAAATGCGAAACCTTGTCGAAAAAGGGCATAAAGGAGCAATTAAAACAGAAAAATTATTGGCTAAAACGGATATTTTATTAAGTTTAATTTTAATCTGTAATAACCTTGTTAATATAGTTGCCTCAGCCCTTGCGACGATGATTGGTTTACGTCTTTCAGGTGATGCTGGTGTTGCCATAGCAACAGGACTTTTAACATTGATTATGTTAATTTTTTCTGAAATTCTTCCCAAAACCATTGCGGCTATTTATCCTGAAAAAGTGGGTTTTACTGCAAGTTATGTCCTTACTCCACTGAAAAAATTACTTTCGCCTTTGATTTTTTTAATGAATATTATCATTGGTTCATTACTTAAATTATTACGTATTAAACATAAAGATAGAAGTGGTTTAAGTGCTGAAGAGTTGCGAAGTGTGGTATTAGAAGCGGGGAAATTTATTTCAACAGAACACCAAGATATGTTGGTGTCTATTTTGGATTTAGAAAAAGCGACTGTTGATGATGTAATGGTGCCTCGAAATGATATTGATGGTATTAATATTGATGATGATTGGAAATCCATTATGCGTCAGCTTAAAGGGGCTGCTCATGGACGAATTGTTATTTATAAAGAAAGCATAGACAGCAATGTGCTTGGAATGTTACGAGTACGAGAAGTGTTTCGTTTTATGCTTGAAAAAAATGAGTTTAGTAAGGAAATTCTGGTTCGTGCATTAGATAATATTTATTTTATTCCAGAGGGTACGCCATTAACAGCACAGCTTATCAATTTTAAAGCGAATAAAGAGCGTGTTGGGCTGGTGGTGGATGAATATGGCGATATTAAAGGTTTAATTACATTAGAAGATATTTTAGAAGAGATTATTGGTGAGTTTACAACCTCTACTTCGCCATCTTTAGAACAAGAAGTACAACAGCAATCTGATGGTTCTGTTATTATTGAAGGGTCTGCAAATTTACGAGATTTGAATAAACTCTTTAATTGGAAATTGCCCGCCGATGAAATTCGTACTTTTAATGGTTTAATTATAGAACATTTGGAAAAAATTCCCGATGAAGATACGCAATTTACGTTTTATAATTTAAAAGTTACGGTATTAGAAGTAGCAGACAATATGGTAAAACAAGCAAGGGTAGAAACATTATCAAAGTCATAAAACAGGGGGTTATATATGAAATTATTAAGAGCCTTTTTGATTGCTTTAAATGCTCATAAAGGGCAGTTTGATAAAGCTGGAAAGCCATATATAACCCATCCAATTAGGGTGATGTTTGGAGTTAAAGGATACAAAGAAAAGATAGTTGCATTGTTGCACGATGTTGTTGAAGACAGCGATTATACGTTGAGGTATTTAGAAAACTATTTTGATAAAGACATTATAAAAGCCGTCGATCTTGTCACTAAAAAAGAATCGCAAGATTACAGCGAATACCTTTCACAACTTAAAGAAAATAAAATATCAAAAGCGGTAAAACTCAGTGATTTAAGGGATAATATGAATCTTAAACGAATTAAAAATATTACTCAAAAAGATTTAGACCGTTTAGAAAAATACAAAAAAGCGACAGCATATTTAGAGGGAAGAGCAGATGCGCTATCTTAAGGAAATCGTATCTGGCACACGATTTCCGATTAATGAATTTTTTACTTTTTACATAAAATTTGCAAAAAATAGTTTACATCATACCGCTATAATTATTATCCAATCTTAAAAAAACAGAATAATTAACCATACAATGCCACAGGTAACCATTGCCATAAACACAGCGGCAGAACCCAAATCTTTAGCGCGCCCTGAAAGCTCGTGATATTCAGTACCCACTCGATCAACAATGGCTTCTATACCACTATTAAGTAGTTCTACAACAAATACCATTAATACGGAAGCAACCAGTAATGCAATTTCTACATTTGTGTTACCTAATATAAAAGCAAGGGGAAGCATTATAATTGACACACCTACTTCGTGGCGAAAACCTGCTTCATATTTAAACGCTGCTTTTAAACCTTGAATAGAGTAGCCTGCTGCTTTAAAAAAATGTGTTAGTCCTGTGTACTTTTGCATAATTATCCTAGTTCAATGGGAATATGTGAGAGTGATATTATAACAATATTTTACTTTTGTGTTAAAAAAACCGCTTATTAAAAAATAAACGGTTTGATAGTTAATTATTTTTATCAATTATTTTCTTCTTTTGGTAGATGGATAATTGATGCAATCAATCCTCCCCAAATAACAATAATTGCAATGATCATCATTATAATTGCTGTAAAACTCATTATTTTGCCTCCTTAAAGATGCGGTTTTTCCATTCTGTGCGAGAAAGTAAGTATGAAACAATTCCTAACATAATAACCATTCCCCAACCAAATAGATTTAAGAACCATTGTGGGTAGCCAGAGTAGCCTTCAATAATGACTTTTTTCGCTTCGATAAATAACATAATACCTAATACAATTGGGGTAACAATACCTGAAACCACCATCCATAATTTTCCTACTTTGGTTGATGAGGTTTTGTTTAAATGATCCGCCAATGCAGGTAAACGTTTTGTTAAACTAATTGATACAATATAAAGGAAACCAATTAATACGATACCAAAACTGTTTACGAATTTATCTAGTGTATCCAATACTGGTATACCTGTTGTAGTTCCAAAGAGTAAGATGGATACTGCTGCCATCGGAAGTGATACTATAAAGGTTGCCTTAGTACGACGAATTCTGAATTTATCTTGTACAGCAGCAATGATTACTTCCATAATAGAAATCATTGATGTTAAACCTGCAAAAACAAGAGATCCAAAGAATAATAAACCGACAATAGCGCCACCCGGAGCTTGATTTATAATGGTAGGGAATGCAATAAATGCTAATCCAATACCAGAAGAGGCAACGTCACTTACTTCTTTACCACCTGCTGTTGCCATAAACCCTAAAGCGGCGAATACTCCGATTCCTGCAAATAATTCAAATGAACTGTTGGCAAAACCAACGACTAAGCCAGTGCCAGTAAGATCAGTGTCTTTTTTCAAGTAAGAGGAATAGGTCACCATAATTCCAAAACAGATAGAAAGTGAGAAGAATATTTGCCCATAAGCAGCAATCCAAACACTTGGTTCAGTTAGTTTTGACCAATCAGGTGTAAATAACGCATCTAATCCCTTTGCTGCACCTGGTAGGAAAAGAGAATAAATCACCAATCCAAAAAACATTATTAAAAGCAATGGCATAAATAAATTTGATGCTTTTGATACACCTTTTTGAACCCCTAGTGTCATAATAAAAATAGTTACAAGCCAAACGACAATAAGTGGCCCTACAACGGTACCGACAAAATCAAGGCTTACGCCAGCATCTGCAACTTGAGTAAATTCTTTTAAGAAGAAATCGGCAGGATTACCTCCCCAAGCACTGTCTAGTGAAAAGTAGGTATAACTTGCCGCCCAACCTAAAATAACTGCATAGTAAACAGAGATAACAATACAAATTAACACTTGCCACCAGCCTAAAATCTCAAATTTTTTGCTAAGATGGCGGAAAGCCAAAGGCGCTGAACCACGATATTTATGTCCAATAGCATAATCGAGTAATAAAATAGGAATACCCGCGGTTAAAAGTGCAATGATATAAGGAAGAATAAAGGCTCCTCCTCCATTTTCATAAGTAACATAAGGAAACCGCCAGATATTTCCTAACCCTACGGCAGAACCAATAGCTGCCAAAATAAAAGCTCGACGATTGCTAAACGTCTCTCTTTTATGTTTTTTTGTTGTTGTGTTTGACATTAAGTACTCCTGTAATAATGTGATGAAAAATTAGTTTTTTTAATATATTAAGAATATGCCTAATCTTAAGAAGAATGTAAACCTAAATTTAGATATCAAAAAAATTATTTTTTAGATTTTTATGCTAAAAAACTAATAATCTTAGTTTAAAAAACTATTTTTAAACTATTTCTTGGAGAGGCGTGTCTTTATCTTTTAGAGAAAACAGCAATAAAAACTAAATAAAAAAATTTGCAATTTAATAAAAATAAAGGTAAGCTTAGCAACCTCAATTCTTGGCATAAGCCATATTCTGAATAAGATTCATATTCCGATCAAATTTTAGTTTAATTAAAGAAAATCTTTCCTATGCACTTAACACAGTTAAAAACAATGCCTATCTCAGCACTTTTAAAGTTGGCTGAAGAACAAATGGGCTTAGAAAATCTAGGTCGTTTACGTAAACAAGACATCATTTTTGCGATTTTAAAGCAACACGCAAAAAGTGGTGAAGATATTTTTGGAAAAGGCGTATTAGAAATTTTACCCGATGGTTTCGGTTTCTTACGTTCAAATGACAGCTCATATTTGGCTGGTCCTGATGATATTTATGTTTCTCCGAGTCAAATTCGCCGTTTTAATTTACAAACAGGGGATAGTATTGAGGGGAAAATTAGACCACCTAAAGATGGTGAACGTTATTTTGCTCTTCTTAAAGTTGCAAAAATTAATGATGATAAACCTGAAGTCTCTCGCAATAAAATCTTCTTTGAAAACCTTACCCCATTACACCCTAATTCTCGTTTAAAAATGGAACGAGGCAATGGATCTAGTGAAGATTTAACAGCTCGAATTTTAGATTTAGCTGCACCTATTGGTAAAGGGCAACGTGGATTAATTGTTGCACCTCCAAAAGCGGGTAAAACCGTGTTACTGCAAAATATTGCTCAAAGTATCACAGCAAACCATCCTGAGTGTGAATTAATTGTATTACTAATTGATGAACGCCCTGAAGAGGTAACAGAGATGACTCGTTCGGTAAAAGGAGAAGTGATCGCTTCTACTTTTGATGAGCCTGCTTCTCGTCACGTTCAAGTGGCAGAAATGGTAATAGAAAAAGCAAAACGTTTAGTTGAGCATAAAAAAGATGTGGTTATTTTGTTAGACTCTATTACTCGTTTAGCACGTGCTTACAATACTGTTACCCCAGCCTCAGGTAAAATCTTATCTGGTGGTGTGGACGCCAATGCATTACACCGTCCTAAGCGTTTCTTTGGTGCGGCTCGTAATATGGAAGAAGGCGGTAGCTTAACCATTATTGCAACAGCACTTGTTGATACAGGTTCTAAAATGGATGATGTGATTTTTGAAGAATTTAAAGGAACAGGTAATATGGAATTACACCTGTCTCGTAAGATTGCAGAAAAACGAGTATTCCCTGCGATTAACTTTAATCCATCAGGTACACGTAAAGAAGACTTAATCACCACCCCTGATGAGCTTCAAAAAATGTGGGTATTACGTAAAATTATCCACCCAATGGATGAAGTATCAGCAATGGAGTTCTTAATTGATAAACTTATGGTTGCTAAAACCAATGATGAGTTTTTTGAGATAATGAAAAGATCATAATCTTTATTTAATACGAAACAAGCGGTAAGATATTTGAAAAAATTTGCAAAAAGTTTCAAACATCTTACCGCTTAGTTATTTCTATAAATAGTGAAATTTATTTATTCAACCATTCCATATAAGCCTTAACCCCTTCAGCGACGGTTTTAAACGGTTTATCATAACCCGCGTTGCGTAAAGCCGTAATATCCGCTTGGGTATAAGCTTGGTAGCGAGATTTTAAATGCTCAGGGAATGGGATTGTTTCAATTTCACCTTTTTGGTGGAAATTGATCACCGCATTTGCCACTTCTTGAAATGACTCTGCATTCCCTGTACCCAAGTTATAAATTCCTGAAATATTGTTTTGCCACGCCCAAATATTCACATCTGCCACATCTTCCACATACACAAAGTCGCGTAAAAATGTTTCACTGCCTGCAAATAATTTTGGATTTTCGCCTTTTTGGATTTGGGTATTTAAGTGAAATGCCACACTTGCCATTGAACCTTTATGTTGTTCACGTGGACCGTAAACATTAAAATATTTGAAGCCACAAACAGGCGAAGTTGCTTCTGGTAATAATTTGCGAACATACTCATCAAATAAGAATTTTGAGTAGCCATACACATTTAATGGAGATTCAAATTCACGTTTTTCGATAAAATTATCAGTACGTCCACCGTAAGTGGCGGCACTTGAAGCATAGAAAAAAGGAATCTCACGATCTAAGCAATAATGCAATAACTCTTTTGAATATTCGTAGTTATTGTGCATCATATATTTGCCATCCCACTCGGTGGTTGCCGAGCAAGCTCCTTCGTGGAAAATCGCATCAATGTGATCAAATTCATCACCTGCTACAATAGAAGCAATAAAATCTTCACGATCGCAATAATCTGCAATATCTAAATCAACAAGGTTGATAAATTTTTCGCCTTTTTTAAGGTTATCTACTACTAAAATATCTTTACGACCGATTTTGTTTAGTGCTTTAATGATATTGCTACCAATAAATCCCGCACCACCTGTTACTATAATCATTCTTTATTCCTTATTTACTACGAGCAAGTTGTTTTTTGATTTTTTCCATTTTTTCTTTAATACGTTTGCGTTTTAAAGGGGAAAGATAATCGACAAATAAAACACCATTCAAATGGTCAATTTCGTGTTGAATACAGATGGCAAGTAAATCATCGGCTTCTAAAATAAATTCTTCACCATTACGATTTAAGGCTTTTACTGTGACTTTTTCTTTACGAGGAACAAAACCTCTAAAACCAGGAATAGAAAGGCACCCCTCTTCAATACCCGTTTCACCACTACTTTCAATAATTTCAGGGTTTACTAATACGATTTGGTTGGTTTTATCCCCTTCAATATCCATTGTGATAACACGTTTTAATACATTGACTTGAGGGGCTGCTAAACCGATACCTTCATCTTCATACATTGTATCAAACATATCATCGATAAATTGTTGTAATTCATCATTAAATTCTGTTACGGGTTTGCATACTTTTGTCAGAATTTCATCAGGGTAAAGTACGACATCTAATTTTGCCATTTTTGGGATCTCTATCGAAAAATTAATATAAAAAGTTCTTCATTCTAACGTTTTTTGATTATAAATAAAAGCCATTACAACAAAGGATGAAAGAATGAATAAAATAGAACAATTATTAAAATTAATCCAAATTCCACAACTTGGCGCTCAACGTATTGGGCGATTATTAAATGAAGTCAATTTCAATGAATTTTGTGATTATGATAAGACACAATTGCGTCAAATAGGTTGGAACGAAAAACAAATTCAGCGTTGGTTTCATCCTGATAGAAAAAAGATAGAGGAAGTTTTAGCATGGCAAGAAGATGACAATAATCATCTGCTAACATTATTTGATGAAACTTATCCCTTTTTATTACGCCAAATTAGTACTGCGCCGCCCTTGCTCTTTTTTAAAGGCGATCAAGCGGTGCTTTCTGAACCACAAATTGCGATTGTAGGAAGCCGTGATTATTCCCATTATGGCGAATATTGGGCAAAGCATTTTTCATCGGAATTAGTGAAAAATAATATCGTGGTCACCAGTGGTTTAGCGATTGGTATTGACGGTTTTTGTCATCAGCAAGTGGTGAAAGAAAAGGGTAAAACCATTGCCGTATTAGGCAGTGGTTTAAATAAAACCTACCCAGCTCGCCATAAAAAACTGTCTGAACAGATTTTAGAACAGGGTGGTGCATTGGTTTCTGAGTTTTTTCCTAATCAGCCACCGCTAGCTGAAAATTTTCCACGTCGTAACCGAATTATCAGTGGTTTATCATTAGGTACATTAGTGGTTGAAGCCACTATTAAAAGCGGATCATTAATTACCGCTCGCTATGCCTTAGAACAAGGGCGAGAAGTGTTTGCTGTTCCAAATTCCGTACAAGATCCTTATGCACAAGGTTGCCATCAGTTGATCAAAGAAGGGGCATTATTGGTGGATTGTGTAGAAGATATATTAAATGCAATCGAACGACAATTTCAGCCGACCACAAAACCTGTAATTCAAAACACACTATTTGAAAATTCAAAAGTAGAAAATTTTGCAAAAAATGATCCAAATCTTACCGCTTGCCAACAACAAATTTTATCAAAACTAAGTCTTGAGCCGATTAGTGCCGATGATTTAGCGGAAGCGTGTGAAATGAGTATTGAAACTTTGTTGATTGAGCTTTTAACTTTGGAATTAGAGGGTATTGTTAAGCAGGTTTCAGGGGGATATGTGAGAGATAAGCGGTAGGATTTTGATAAAAATTTGCAATATTTCAAATACTAAGTATCGATTAAAGTGTAATTTTAATATTAAATTGAAAACTAAATCTTATTAACATAGTATATTTTATGAAAAATTTAAGGTTTGAAGATTTTAAGAGTTAGAACCTAAATGACTGATTAAGGAGATACAAGATGGGAAAACTAAATAAAGATGAACAAGAATTAGTAGATTCAATGGTTAATGCTATTTCAAATGGAAAAGCAAAAGCCCTTAATGAGCAAGGTGAAATTTTTATCAATAATATTATCGCAGATGATATTGTTAAAGAAATTCAAGCGGAAAAAAGTGAAAAATCATTAATTAAGGGCTAAAAAATTAGGAATAAAAATGACAACAACAATAGTAAAATAATTTCAATAACTTTTTTATACAGCACAAATAGCAGAGTAAAAGTAGATGTTATTTTACAATCAGATAGCGTGATTGCTAAAAATTATTTATCTCCTTTATTTTATCAATAGCTATTGATAGAATGAAACTCAAAATCATTAATAGAGAGATGACTATGAAAGAAAAAATTTTTTTACGTAATAAATGGCAGTTAGAATATCCTGCATATGCACTAATTGGTTGTGGTATTCTCTCTATAATATTAGCACTTTCCTCAGGAAAAACATTTCTTATTACTAGTGCTATTATGCCAACAGTTTTAGGCTGTTTGTTTTTTGTTGCTAAAAACATTCCTGTTGCTAGCTTTCAAACTGAACATTTAGAACTAAAATTAGCTCCTCTTGCGGCAAAAACATTTATTCGCTACGATAAAATTGAGTCAATTGGAGTAGAAGAAAAGAAAATAATCATTAAAATTGCTGATAAGAAAAAACCTCTAAAATTACCAATCAGTCTGTTTAGAGCAGAAGATAGAGAAGCTGTGAAAGAAGTATTTAGAAGTCTTAACATAAGAGGTAACGTATGAATAACAAACCTAAAATCAATGGACTAATCATTGCTAGCTTTATCATCAATCCTATCATTGCTGTTTTAGGTACTAGTGACCCTGCTTTGGGCAGTTTTGGGTATACATTAATGATTGGCTTATTATCCATTTGGGGCTTGGGCATTATTGGGCTGATAGTATTTTTAAGCACTGGGAAAAAAGCAGGCGTTATTATGATGATGATTAGCTTTGTCTTGTTTGTCCCTATTGGACTTATCGGTATTTTCGGTGCAAAAAAAGTACTCGAAGATATTAATAAGAAAGAAGCAGGAATAGAGTAATCCAAAACACTATAAAATCTAAAAGATAGTGGGTCAAATAAAATGAATAATTTTTAAATATTTTATCCTGTGCATTCGGGAGCATATACGTAAACTACGTTTACTAATGCTCCCCTACGATAATATTGATATCCGTTTATTAATTAAAATCTCTACCAAATAAGGTAATCTAATCTACTTTTATACAGAATTATATTAAACCAAGAAGCGGTCACATTTCAATTAAAATTCACAAAAAATTATAGTAAATTAAATTGAGATTAGTATTAAAAATTGAAGCTTGGTTGCTGATGCTGAACTTACCTAAGCACGGTCACTGAGCCTGTCGAAGTGTAAGTGCTTTTTATTGTATTTCACACGTGCGAATACTGTTTTATTTTATATTTAATCCACTATAAATTTGAAAATAAAAGCCTATCAATCAAACAAATATTTGCCCTTGAAGTTTAAATTTTGATACACTTAGTATTATAAAAAATAATGAATTAAGGGGCTTTTATGAATAAATATGCGTTTCCTTGGGGAATTTATATTGGTGAACTAACACCAAAAGAAAATGTGCCTGAAACAGAGGATATTCCTGTTTTACTTCCTTCTGAAAAAGGAGGATTTTGTGTTGATTATGATGAAGAGAGTGAAACAATCAGTAATCAATTTATAGAAAATATCGTTTTGTTATTAATGCAAGCCTTGCCCCCTAAATCTTTACATATCCATACCTTTGATTTTGATACAGCCCCACGTTTTCGTTATTTATCGCAATTAAAAGCCCATAAGCTATATCATTTATATGCAAATACCGAGCAGGCGAAAAAAGGCTTTGATGAGTTAGAAGAAATCGCCCGTCATCGCTTACACGACTTATTGCCCCCTGAAATAGCTAACCTGTCTGAATATAATCAAACTGCACAATATCCTGAAAATTATCACTTATTATTAATTAATCTCGATTATTACCCTGATGATTTTATCGGTGTGAAACGCATTAAATCTTTTTTTGAAAGTGCGAGCAAAGCAGGGTTTTACACTATTTTCTATAATGGTATTGAAGATGATGAAGAGCTAAAAGGCAATCGTGAAAAAAGTCTTAGCTATATCAAACAAAAATTTGCTACATTAAGCATTGAAGATAAAACAGCGAGCTTAAATACAGATCTATTTGAATTTAGTCAGCTATGTGAATTTTATGATTATCAATTAGCCGATACCAACCAAACCCAAATAATTGCAAATATTATTGAAAATCTTACCGCTTGTGAAAAAGAAAATACCAAGACTGACTTCTTACAAATACCGATAGCCAAAACCCAAGATGGAAGAAATGATATTTATTTCAGTTTAGGAGCAAATTCACAAAACTATCACGCTATTTTAACTGGTGGTACAGGTTCAGGAAAATCGGTGTTGTTAAATAATTTGATTATCGGTATTGCTGAACGCTACACGGCCCAACAAGTACAACTCTATTTAATGGATTATAAAAATGGAGTGGAATTTGATGTATTTAGAAACCACCCTAACTGCGTTAAACTCTTTTTAGATGAAACTGATTTTACACTTGCTATTAGTATGATTGAAGAATTTACGCAAGAATTACAATTGCGAGCGGAGTTAATGAGCCAAGCCAAAGTCAAAGATATTGCAAGTTACAACCAACTTAATCCAAACACGCCATTATCTTATAAAATACTGATTATTGATGAAGCCCAACGCTTATTTGAAAGTAATTTCAAACAAAAGCAACATTTTGTGAAATGCTTAGATCATTTATTGCGACAAGGGAGAAGCTATGGTTTACATCTGTTATTAGTAACTCAAACACTAAAAGGGTCTGATATACCAAAAGATATTTTAAGTCATATTGCCCTGCGGTTATCATTTAAAGTCAATGATATTAGCGATACCTACGCACTGTTTGAAAGTGGAAATGATGTTGCCACAACATTGGATAGACATAAATTTGAAGTATTAATTAACACCGATAGCGGTATAAAAACAGCGAACCAAATAGGACGAGCAAATCCACCACTTGCTAAAAAGGAGCAAGAATATTCTGCAATAGAAACTAAGCTACAACAAATCAAAGCAAGCCGTTTACCACATTTAATCGTCACGCCACAAATATTAAAAGGAACGGTGGTAGAAAATAAAGATGTAGAAAAACAAGCACAACCAAAAAATGATAACAATATATTTATTCAGGATAATAACGAAATAGTACCTAGTTGGTTAAGTGAGGAGAGTGAGTGATGAATATTTATTCAAAGTTAAACCGTAATTTTAATAATTATAATAAATATCAATGTTTTTGCTCAGAAATAGAGGAAATGTGCAAAACTGAAAAGAATACGCATGTTAATGAAAAAAAAATTCAAGAAATGAAATTATTTTATGATGATGTAATTGAGAAAGATTTGAAATATTTTAATTATGAACCTAATATTTTAGTAGTTTTTTTACTTGTATTTGGTTCTTTTTTTGGAATGTCTTTTATTGTATTTTATTTTTTAAATTTTGATATTTATAACGTTTATACTATTTTAGACGTAGAGAAAGACTCTTATGTGGGTAGAGGAGCTTTTTCGTTATTTTTTGGATTATATTCAACACCAGGTATTTATTTACTACATATGATAGTTGCTTATATGCAAAAAAAATCAATATTCAAAATTAAAATAGGAAAAATGTCTTGGGGTAATAATATTTTCGCAAGAATATTGGGGATTGATTTTAAAACTCCGTCAAAAGAAATTGAAACTTTTTCTAAGGAGGAAATTGATGGAAATACAGAATATATAGAGTTTCATAAGGATAAGTATATTAATTTTATGGAATTAGTTCAATATGTTAAAAATAATTTTGATATTTAATGGTTTAATAAATGAACATCAAAAAAATCTACACAGGTGACTATTCCAAAGAGGGCTATGATAATGGGATTTCTGATAGTAAACAGGGAAAACCTAAATCTCACTTTGGCACATTAAAAAGAAATCCTATTAACTATCTTTGGCAATCAGATAATGCAATTGATAGTTATAGTAAAAGTTATGATATTGGCTACACGGACGGACAGCGTGTTAGCCATAATATTTATTCATCACACAGAGGAGGTAATATGACAGATTTAGAACAACAAGTGCATATTTTAGAGCAGGCAAAATCTGCGATTAAACATCACCAAAGTTTATTAGAACAAGCGAATGGTTTATATGGTAAACAAGTACAAGCAATGCAAGGGGTAGGTTTTGCAAATGACTATACAAATGAATTATCCAGCCGTTATGAACGATTAGATAAAACCGTTGAAAATGTGTTAGATGAACTGCGTCAGCAATTAGCAATGATTGACAGTTTTCAAGAGTCTTTACAGCGTATGATTATTGATGCAAGAGATGCGTAACCCTAATAATTTAGTAAAATAATATAAAAAGGATAATAAGATGAGTTATAAACAAACAATTGAAGATCAACTAGCGTGGTGTAATACAACCAGAGATCGATTAGATGAATTTGAATATGCCATTATCAGTGTTGCAAATGGTTATGACGCAATTACAGATGAACTTAAAAATACTCCCGTTTTTGGTGAATTTATAAAACAAGTGGAGTATCGCCAAGAAATGTTTCGTGGTGAAATGAAAACATTGTTACAACAAGTACATACTGAAAATAAAGCCTATGTAGATAAACAAAGTAAGCGTTTATCTCAAGAGTTGTCTAATGTTGGTTAATTGTATAAATACAGGGCTTTAAATCAGTATGATACAAAGTTGATACTTTAAATTTAGACAATAATTAACAATAAATTATATAAAGAGATCAACAAGCGGTCGGATCTTTTTCAAAGTTTGCAAATTATGATAAGAATCTACCCGCTTGAATTTATTAAAACTAAAAGATTATTTCAATCAATAACTGTCACATTAATGATGAGAAACCCAATAAAAAATATATTAATTCTTTTGTTTATTTTTCTTTTTTCTAAAAATATTTCTTATTGTAAAGATTTGGGAAATAGCCAGAGTGACTGGGAAAAATATGGTGTAAAAGACAAAGTAAAATCTTATACAACGACCAAATATACAGTAAAAGAAGTAAATGGAAAAATTATCAAAGATAAGAAATTATGCTCACTATATGACTGTGAGTACTTTCTATTTGATAATAAGGGAAATCTTCTTGAAAAAACGGTTTATGATGAATTAAATCAACCAATATTCGAAGAATATTATCAGTATGATAATAATGGAAATAAAATAGCAGAGCATCGTTATATTAATGGGAATATTAATAATGGTGTAAGCTATAAATATAATACTAATAGAGATAATATTGAAGAGATTCAATATCTTAATAGCCATATATTGACTAAAATAACACGTAAGTATGATATAAATCATAATAAGATTGAAGAAAATACATACAATGTTAAAGGTGGTTTAGATTACAAGTATGGTTATGTCTATGATATCAATAATAATTTGATCCAAAAAAATATATATAGAAATAATGGAAGTTTAGAATATAAAGAAATTTATCAATATGACAAGAATGGAAATCAGATAAACAAGAAAGTAGTTTATACAGAAGGTGAAAGTAAGAATTATAGAATAGAGTATGTTTATAATTCTTATGGAAAGCAGATCAAACAAGTAAAGTATGATGCTAATGGTAGTATTAATTATACGTTTATTTATAAATATGATGATAAGAACAATATGATTCAAAGATCTCACTATATTAAAAATAATTTAAATGAAAGTAAGCAGGATATATTGGTCTATCAAGAAACATCTCAATATGATGTTAATAGAAATATAATTAAGCGGACATATTATGATACTCGTTATAGTGTTGGTTCTATTGATGGAAATTTAATTTCTTATTTTTATAAATATGATGCGAAAGGAAATAATATTGAGCGATATAATCAGAATACAACAAATGACAATACTCAAAAATTAATTTATCAATATGATCAAAAAGGAAATAAAGTCTCTGTAGTTGAATATAAAAATGGTATTGCAACATATCTGACTGAAATAACTTATTATTATTTTTAGGGAGATTGTTTTATGAAAAATAATGAAATAAATATCAGAATAGAAGATTTGCATCACATAAATAGGGAATTGAGCCATTGGAACTTATTTATGCGATATTGGGAATGGCAAGATTATGTTATTGTGAGTTCAATTTTAATCATTTCTTTGATATTGATTGCATATGGAGTATCGCCAGATGGAAAACTTTGTGTCGCCCTTCTTGGTGCTGGGTTAATAATCGGGGCTTTTTTTTATGCAAATGAAAAAGATAATAAAATCATAAGTAAACAATATTCTTATGTATCAGCTAAAAAAAGTAAGCCTCAGAAAATACAAGAGATTTATATTAAGATATTTAAAGAACATATTAACAACCCTCATTTTTTAAAACCTAAAAATATTGAGTTTGTGATCAATGCAATACAGAGAGAGCAAGAAATGCAAAGTTATCAATCATTTGGATTGTTTCAAACTTTTTTGGTTTCTAGTATCACGGTGTTAGCAACACTTTTCTTTACAGGATCAATGGAATATGCTTTAAGTGGCTTTGATGATTTTCTGAAACTATTTAAAATGATGGGTGGCATTTTTATACTTGCGCTCGGACAGTTTTATTTTATTGAATTTGTGATTTTTAGAGAATTTATTTTATGGCGTCGTCAAAAAAAATTAAGGTTGATTAAAGTGTTAGAAAATATTTATTTAGAACAAGTTATGATAAGTAAGCGGTAACATTTTTATGAAAATTTGCAAAAAGTGATAAAAGATCGTGGCAACCGCTGTAGAAAATGGTAGAATTACACGCTTTCAAAATTGAACAATCTTTTCTTTTACACAAATTTAGGTTTTATATGGCAAATAAGAACAAGAAGAAAATCTCTGAAAAAACAGCAGAGATCACATTAAAAAGTAAAGGTGTAAATACATTTTTATGGGTAATTGCTATTACGCTTTTAGCGGTAGCAGCAGTTGGAAATGTTTATTTTTCAACGCATTTTAGTTTATTAATTCGCACCTTGTTGATGGTTGGACTGTGTTTAGCAGGGCTTGTATTCGTTTCTATGACCAATCAAGGGGATAAAGCGATCGGGTTTTTTAAAGAATCTCGTTTGGAATTAAGAAAAATCATTTGGCCAAATCGACAAGAGGCAACCCAAACAACCTTTATTGTGATTGCAATTACCGTTGTTGTTTCACTTGCTTTGTGGGCAATGGACTCTATCATTGTTCAATTAGTCACATTTTTAACTGAGTTGAGGTTCTAAAATGAGTGAAGTAGAAATCGAATCACAAGAACAGCAAGACGTAGCCACACAGAGCAAAAAGCGTTGGTATGTGTTGCAAGCTTTTTCTGGGTTTGAATCTCGAGTCGCAATTACGTTACGTGAGTATATTAAACAATACCAAATGGAAGATCAGTTTGGTGAGGTGTTAGTACCAACGGAAGAGGTAATTGAGAATGTGGCGGGTAAACGTCGCAAAACTGAACGTAAATTCTTTCCAGGTTATGTTCTTGTACAAATGGATATGAACGATGAAACGTGGCATTTAGTGAAAAGCGTGCCACGTGTATTAGGCTTTATTGGTGGAACGGCGGATCGTCCTGCTCCAATTACTCAAAAAGAAGCAGATCGTATTTTAAATCGTCTGCAAGAAACCTCTGATAAGCCAAAACACAAAACGACTTTCCAACCAGGTGAGTTGGTTCGTGTTACAGAAGGTCCATTTGCAGACTTCTCTGGTACAGTGGAAGAGGTGGATTATGAGAAGAGCCGTGTTAAAGTATCGGTTTCAATCTTTGGTCGTGCAACACCTGTGGAATTAGCCTTTAATCAGGTTGAAAAACAGAGTTAATTAAATTTTGTAAATTTTTATCAAAAACTGACCGCTTGTTTTGCGGTCGGTTTTGTCTTTTTGCAAAATCTTTATGGTTTTGCTTGAAAAATGGTCGTAAGTTCATTAGAATTTGCGGTCTTTATATATTTTTATATAACAACGGGAAGCTAATTTTTAGCGTTATTACCCATTAAGAGGAAATTAAAATGGCAAAAAAAGTACAAGCCTACATTAAGCTGCAAGTTGCAGCTGGTTCGGCAAACCCAAGTCCACCTGTTGGTCCTGCGTTAGGTCAACACGGTGTGAATATTATGGAATTCTGTAAAGCATTTAATGCTAGAACTGACAGTATGGAAAAAGGTTTACCTGTTCCTGTTGTAATTACAGTTTATGCAGACCGTTCTTTCACCTTTATTACTAAAACACCTCCAGCAGCTGTGTTGTTGAAAAAAGCAGCAGGCATTAAATCTGGTTCAGGTGTACCTAATAAAACTAAAGTGGGTACTGTTACTCGTGCACAAGTTAAAGAAATCGCAGAAACTAAAGCGGCGGATATGACAGGTGCTTCTATTGAAACAATGATGAAATCTATTGAAGGTACTGCACGTTCAATGGGTTTAGTGGTGGAGGACTAATCAATGGCTAAACTTACTAAGCGTATGAAAGCAATTAGAGAAGGTGTTGACGCAACTAAATCTTATGAAATCAACGAAGCGGTCGCTTTATTGAAAAAATTTGCAACAGCAAAATTTGTTGAAAGTGTTGATGTAGCAGTTAATCTTGGTATCGACCCTCGTAAATCAGACCAAAACGTACGTGGTGCAACAGTGTTACCACACGGAACAGGTCGTGAAGTACGTGTAGCTGTGTTCACTCAAGGTGCAAATGCAGATGCGGCGAAAGAAGCAGGTGCTGATATCGTAGGTATGGAAGATCTTGCTGAATTAGTGAAAAAAGGCGAAATGAACTTTGATGTTGTTATTGCTTCTCCAGATGCAATGCGTATCGTTGGTCAATTAGGTCAAATTTTAGGTCCACGTGGTTTAATGCCAAACCCTAAAGTTGGTACTGTGACGCCAAACGTTGCTGAAGCAGTGAAAAATGCGAAATCAGGTCAGGTTCGTTACCGCAATGATAAAAATGGTATTATCCATACTTCAATCGGTAAAGCTGACTTCTCTGAAGAGCAATTAAAAGAAAACTTAGAAGCATTCTTAGGTGCAGTAATTAAAGCTCGCCCAACAACAGCAAAAGGTGTTTTCGTTAAGAAAGTAAGCATCTCTACCACTCAAGGTGCTGGCGTTGAAGTAGATCAAGCTTCATTAGCGCTCTAATTTGTTGAGTGGTGATAAATTCATCACTTTACAGGGTTGGAAATTATTGTTACAATTTTCAACCTTTTAGACTATTTTAGTCTATATTCTGGTTGGTGCTTGACCTTTTTCAAGCCCCGTCCAAGACCGTAGGTGAAAACATTTGTAAATATTGTAAGTGTTTTCTTAATTTTCCTGCGTAGATGGTGTCAGAACGATAGAAGAATTTTTTCTGCTTCTGTTCACCTTTAGCCTCAAGGGTAATGTAAATTATTTTTGAGAATTTTAGAAAAAATCTGACCGCTTACTTTATATTTATTTGTTATAGAGATAAACGGCAGAGGTATCAGGAGCTAAAACCAATGGCATTAAATCTTCAAGACAAACAAGCAATTGTTGCTGAAGTAAATGAAACAGCCAAAGGTGCGCTGTCTGCAGTTATCGCGGATTCTCGTGGTGTGACTGTAGATAAAATGACTGAACTGCGTAAATCAGCTCGTGAAGCTGGCGTTTCTATCCGTGTTGTTCGTAATACATTATTGCGTCGTGCGGTAGAAGGGACAGAATATGAGTGTTTAAAAGATGCGTTTGTAGGTCCAACACTTATCGCTTTTTCAAATGAGCATCCAGGTGCAGCAGCACGTTTGTTCAAAGACTTTGCTAAAGCAAACGATAAGTTTGAAATTAAAGGTGCAGCCTTTGAAGGTAAAATCCAAGACCCTAACTTCTTGGCAACATTACCAACGTTTGACGAAGGAATCGCTCAATTAATGAGTGTAATGAAAGAAGCTTCAGCGGGCAAACTTGTTCGTACTCTTGCAGCTCTTCGTGATCAAATGGAAGCCGCAGCTTAATTTTAGTGATTAAACTAGATTAAGTTGTGCAATTATTAACTTTTTTATTTTAGGAAACAATTGTTATGTCATTAACTAATGAACAAATCATTGAAGCGATTGCTTCAAAATCAGTAACTGAAATCGTAGAATTAATTTCTGCAATGGAAGAAAAATTTGGTGTTTCAGCAGCAGCGGCAGTTGCAGTAGCTGGAGCAGCAGGCGGTGAAGCAGCAGAAGAAAAAACTGAGTTTGATGTTGTATTAAAAGCAGCAGGTGCAAACAAAGTTGCAGCAATCAAAGCTGTTCGTGGTGCAACAGGTTTAGGCTTAAAAGAAGCGAAAGACCTAGTTGAATCAGCACCAGCAACCTTAAAAGAAGGTGTTGCTAAAGACGAAGCTGAAGCACTTAAAAAACAATTAGAAGAAGCGGGCGCAGAAGTAGAAATCAAATAATTTTGATTATTCTGTTACGCTCTTTTAGAGTCAATGGCTGGTGGATTTTTCCATCAGCCTTTTGTGCTTTAAAGAATTTGGACAGATTTTGTCGTTTTAGTCTGTGCGATTATAATTAGTAAAACTAATTACATTTCCCTGATTTATGCCCTATAAGTAGTGATTTTTGACTTGTAGTTTGCTGAATTGGAAAACGACACCTCGTACTAATTTAAGTAAATTAATTTTTACTTTTAATGCCACTTCCAGCCTCTTCTGAGTGCAGGATTGTGAATTCAACCTAAGAATCAATAACTAGAGATATTAAAAATGACGTACTCCTATTCAGAGAAAAAACGTATCCGTAAAAGCTTCGGTAAACGTCAACAAGTTTTGAATGTTCCATATTTGTTAACAATTCAGCTTGATTCTTTCGATAAGTTTATCCAACAAGATCCAGAAGGACAACTAGGTTTAGAAGCGGCATTCCGTTCAGTATTTCCTATTGTAAGTAACAATGGTAGCACTGAATTACAATACGTTTCTTATGAGCTTGGCGAACCTACATTTGATGTGCGTGAATGCCAAATTCGTGGAACAACTTATGCCGCTCCATTGCGAGTAAAACTTCGTTTGGTCACTTATGATCGTGAAGCCGTAGCAGGAACAGTAAAAGATATTAAAGAACAAAAAGTATATATGGGTGAGATCCCATTAATGACAAATAATGGAACTTTTGTGATTAATGGTACTGAGCGTGTAATTGTATCGCAATTGCATCGTAGTCCAGGTGTATTTTTTGATAGTGATAAAGGTAAAACTCATTCATCAGGTAAAATCCTGTATAACGCACGTATTATCCCTTACCGTGGATCGTGGTTAGATTTTGAGTTTGATCCAAAAGATAATTTATTTGCTCGTATTGACCGTCGTCGTAAATTACCTGCGACTATCATTTTACGTGCATTAGGCTATACAACAGAAGAAATTTTAAATTTATTCTTTGAAACCGTCACTTTTGAAGTGAAAAAGAATAAATTATTGATGACGTTAGTACCAGAGCGTTTACGTGGTGAAACAGCTGCTTTTGATATTGAATCTAAAAAGAAAGTATATGTGGAAGCGGGTCGCCGTATTACTGCTCGTCATATCCGTAACTTAGAAAAAGATAATGTAACCCAAATTGAAGTACCTGTTGAGTATATCGTTGGTAGAGTTGCTGCAAAAGATTATATTGACCTTGAAACAGGTGAA
Organism: Pasteurella skyensis; assembly: GCF_013377295.1. Taxonomy (NCBI): domain Bacteria; kingdom Pseudomonadati; phylum Pseudomonadota; class Gammaproteobacteria; order Pasteurellales; family Pasteurellaceae; genus Phocoenobacter; species Phocoenobacter skyensis. Next base: position 2,191,179 of record NZ_CP016180.1, read on the forward strand.
GTTGTTTGTTCTGCAAATGATGAGATTAATTTAGAATTATTAGCTAAATTAAGTGCTGCTGGTTATAAAGAAATTGACGTATTATTTACCAATGATTTAGATCACGGTGCTTATATTTCAGAAACATTACGTGTAGATTCCACAACAGACCGTTTAAGTGCATTAGTTGAAATCTATCGTATGATGCGTCCAGGTGAACCGCCAACGAAAGAAGCAGCAGAAGGCCTATTTGATAATATGTTCTTCTCAACAGATCGTTATGATCTTTCATCTGTGGGTCGTATGAAATTCAATCGCTCTTTGGATATTCCAGGAGAGGAAGGTTCAAGTATTTTAAGCAACGATGATATCGTTGGCGTAATGAAAAAACTGATTGAAATTCGTAACGGTCGTGGTGAAGTGGATGATATTGACCATTTAGGAAACCGTCGTATTCGTTCGGTGGGTGAAATGGCTGAAAACCAATTCCGTATCGGTTTAGTGCGTGTAGAACGTGCTGTGCGTGAGCGTTTATCATTGGGTGATTTAGAAGGTGTAACACCTCAAGATCTTATCAATGCAAAACCTATTTCTGCGGCAGTGAAAGAGTTCTTCGGATCTTCACAACTTTCGCAATTTATGGATCAAAACAACCCGCTTTCAGAAGTAACGCACAAACGTCGTATTTCTGCATTAGGTCCAGGTGGTTTAACTCGTGAACGTGCGGGCTTTGAGGTTCGAGATGTTCATAATACGCACTATGGTCGTGTATGTCCGATTGAAACCCCAGAGGGACCAAACATCGGTTTGATCAACTCACTTTCAGTTTATGCTCGTACTAACAGCTATGGTTTCTTAGAAACACCATATCGTAAAGTAGTTGATGGCCAAGTAACAGAAGACATTGAATACTTATCAGCAATTGAAGAAGGTCAGTATGTGATTGCTCAGGCAAATGCAAACTTAGACGAAAACTTACGTTTCACAGATACTTATGTGACTGCTCGTGGAGAACACGGTGAATCAGGTTTATTCCGTCCAGAAGATATTCAATATATGGACGTTTCACCACAACAGATGGTATCTGTGGCAGCAGCATTAATTCCATTCTTGGAACACGATGATGCGAACCGTGCCTTAATGGGTGCGAATATGCAACGTCAAGCCGTGCCAACATTACGTGCGGACAAACCATTAGTCGGTACAGGTACAGAAAAAGCCGTTGCACTTGATTCAGGTGTTGCGGTTGTGGCGAAACGTGGTGGTACCGTTCAGTATGTGGACGCATCTCGTATCGTTGTTAAAGTAAACGAAGATGAAACTGTTGCGGGTGAATCAGGTATTGATATTTATAACTTAATTAAATATACCCGTTCAAACCAAAATACTTGTATCAACCAAATTCCTTGTGTGAATTTAGGTGAACCTATAGAGAGAGGAGAAATCCTAGCAGATGGTCCTTCAACAGATTTAGGTGAGTTAGCGTTAGGTCAAAATATCCGAGTGGCGTTTATGCCTTGGAATGGTTATAACTTTGAAGATTCAATGTTAGTGTCTGAACGAGTTGTTCAGGAAGACCGTTTCACGACTATTCATATTCAAGAATTATCTTGTGTGGCTCGTGATACTAAACTGGGTTCTGAGGAAATCACAGCGGATATTCCAAACGTCGGTGAATCTGCATTAAGCAAACTGGATGAATCAGGGATTGTTTATGTAGGTGCTGAAGTGAAAGGTGGCGATATTTTAGTGGGTAAAGTGACCCCTAAAGGTGAAACCCAATTAAGCCCTGAGGAAAAACTTTTACGTGCAATCTTTGGTGAAAAAGCATCAGATGTCAAAGATTCATCACTACGTGTACCAAATAGTATTTCTGGTACAGTAATTGATGTTCAAGTCTTTACTCGTGATGGTGTTGAAAAAGATAAACGAGCTTTAGAAGTTGAAGAAATGCAACTAAAAGAAGCGAAAAAAGATTTAGCAGAAGAGCTAGATATTTTAGAAGCAGGTTTATTTGCTCGTGTACGTAATGTGCTTATTTCTTCTGGTGTTTCAGCCTCTGAGTTAGATAAGCAGAAACGTGAAAAATGGTTAGAGTTAGCTGTTGATGATGAAGATAAACAAAATCAACTAGAGCAACTTGCGGAACAGCACGAAGAGCTACGTAAAGAGTTTGAGCGTAAACTTGAAATTAAACGTAATAAAATTATTCAAGGCGATGATTTAGCACCAGGTGTATTGAAAGTGGTTAAGGTTTACCTTGCAGTAAAACGCCATATTCAACCAGGTGATAAAATGGCTGGACGTCACGGTAACAAAGGGGTTATTTCAAAAATTAATCCTGTTGAAGATATGCCTTATGATGAAAATGGTCAGCCAGTTGAGATTGTGTTAAACCCATTGGGTGTACCATCTCGTATGAATATCGGTCAGATTCTTGAAACTCATTTAGGTTTAGCGGCAAAAGGTATTGGTGATCAAATCAACCAAATGCTTAAACAGCAACAAGAAATTGCAAAATTACGTGAGTATATTCAAAAAGCTTATGATTTAGGTTGCGGTGTTCAAGTTGTTGATTTAAACAAGTTCAGTGATGAAGAAGTGATGCGTTTAGCGGAAAATCTTCGTAAAGGTATGCCACTTGCAACGCCTGTCTTTGATGGTGCTTATGAAGATGAAATTAAAGACTTATTAGAACTTGGTGGTTTACCTGCTTCAGGTCAAATTACTTTGTATGATGGTTGTACTGGTGAGAAATTTGAGCGTCCTGTAACTGTTGGTTATATGTATATGCTGAAATTGAATCACTTAGTAGATGACAAAATGCATGCACGTTCAACGGGTTCTTATAGTCTTGTGACTCAGCAACCATTGGGTGGTAAAGCACAATTTGGTGGTCAGCGTTTCGGAGAGATGGAAGTATGGGCATTAGAAGCATACGGTGCGGCTTATACTCTACAAGAAATGCTTACGGTTAAATCAGATGATGTGAATGGTCGTACGAAGATGTATAAAAACATTGTAGACGGCACACATCATATGGAACCAGGTATGCCAGAATCCTTTAATGTAATTACGAAAGAAATTCGTGCATTAGCGATTGATATGGAGTTGGACGAAGCGAAGTAGTTTCTTCTTGTTTACAAGAGAAAGCAGCGGAACAAGCGGTAGGATAACAGAGAAAATTTGCAAAATTTTTTAATGATCGTACCGCTTCCAACAAAATAAAATTTCATAGTTTAGGGCGGTTGCCTTAAATAGACTTTAATTCCTTATTAGGAGTAGAAAGTGAAAGACTTAGTAAAGTTTTTAAAATCACAATCTCAAACAAATGATGATTTTGATGTAATCAAAATTGGGTTAGCCTCACCAGATAAGATCCATTCATGGTCTTTTGGTGAAGTAAAAAAACCTGAAACAATTAATTATCGTACCTTCAAACCTGAACGTGATGGTCTTTTCTGTGCACGTATTTTTGGACCAGTAAAAGATTATGAATGTCTTTGTGGAAAGTATAAGCGTTTAAAACACCGTGGTGTAATTTGCGAAAAATGTGGTGTTGAAGTTACCCAAACTAAAGTACGTCGTGATCGTATGGGTCATATTGATCTTGCGTGTCCAGTGGCGCATATTTGGTTTTTAAAATCTCTACCATCTCGTATTGGTATTATTTTAGATATGCCATTACGTGATATTGAACGTGTGCTTTATTTTGAATCTTATGTGGTTGTTGAGCCGGGAATGACGGATCTTGAAAAAGCACAGTTATTAACTGAAGAACAATTCTGGGAAGCAGAAGAGCGTTGGGGCGATGAATTTGAAGCAAAAATGGGTGCAGAAGGTATCCAAGATTTACTTCGTGAATTAGATTTAGATCACGAATGTGAAATGTTGCGTGAAGAATTACAAGAAACCAATTCAGAAACAAAGCGTAAAAAAATTACCAAACGTTTAAAAGTATTGGAAGCATTCCAGCATTCAGGTAATAAACCAGAATGGATGGTGTTGAAAGTATTACCTGTATTACCACCAGATTTACGTCCATTAGTACCACTTGATGGTGGTCGTTTTGCGACATCAGATTTGAATGATTTATACCGTCGTGTAATCAACCGTAATAACCGTTTAAAACGTTTATTAGATTTAGTGGCACCAGATATCATCGTACGTAATGAAAAACGTATGTTACAAGAATCTGTAGACGCATTATTAGATAATGGTCGTCGTGGTCGTGCAATTACTGGTTCAAACCGTCGTCCACTTAAATCATTAGCGGATATGATCAAAGGTAAACAAGGTCGTTTCCGTCAAAACTTATTAGGTAAGCGTGTAGATTACTCTGGTCGTTCGGTAATTACTGTAGGTCCATACTTACATTTACACCAATGTGGTTTACCGAAAAAAATGGCATTGGAATTATTCCGTCCATTTATTTACTCTAAATTAGAAGGTCGTGGCATTGCTTCAACAATCAAAGCGGCGAAGAAAATGGTTGAGCGTGAAGAGCCGATTGTTTGGGATATTTTAGCGGAAGTTATTCGTGAGCACCCAATCTTATTAAACCGTGCTCCAACACTTCACCGTTTGGGTATTCAAGCCTTTGAACCATTATTGATTGAAGGTAAAGCGATCCAGTTACATCCATTGGTTTGTGCGGCGTTCAATGCAGACTTCGATGGAGACCAAATGGCGGTTCACGTTCCATTAACTCTTGAAGCACAATTAGAAGCGCGTGCGTTAATGATGTCAACCAACAACGTATTATCTCCAGCAAATGGTGAGCCAATCATCGTACCTTCTCAGGACGTTGTATTAGGTCTTTACTATATGACGCGTGAAAATATCAATGCGTTAGGTGAAGGTATGTACTTCTTAGACCCACGTGAAGCAGAAAAGGCCTATCGTACTGGTCAAGCAGAGTTACACGCACGTGTTAAAGTACGTATTACGGAATATCAAAAATCAGAAAGTGGTAACTATGTTGCAACAACTAATTTAGTCGACACAACTGTGGGTCGTGCTATTTTATGGATGATTGCACCAAAAGGTATGCCATTTGCACTGTTTAACCAAACATTGGGTAAAAAAGCAATTTCAAAATTAATTAACGAAAGCTATCGTCATTTAGGTTTGAAAGAGAGTGTTATTTTTGCTGACCAAATTATGTACACTGGGTTTGCTTATGCGGCTCGAAGTGGTTCATCTGTTGGTATAGATGATATGGTTATTCCAGAGGAAAAAGAATCGATTATTTCAGCGGCAGAAAAAGAAGTTGCTGAAATTCAAGAGCAATTCCAATCAGGTTTAGTGACTGCTGGAGAGCGTTATAACAAAGTTATCGATATTTGGGCAGCTGCCAATGAGCGTGTTGCAAAAGCGATGATGGAAAACCTTTCCACAGAGGAAGTTATCAATCGTAAAGGTGAGATGGAAAAACAACCATCATTCAATAGTATCTTTATGATGGCAGACTCAGGGGCTCGTGGTTCAGCGGCTCAGATTCGTCAGTTAGCGGGTATGCGTGGTTTGATGGCGGCACCAGATGGTTCAATCATCGAAACACCAATTACCGCGAACTTCCGTGAAGGTCTAAACGTACTTCAGTACTTTATTTCAACCCACGGTGCACGTAAAGGTCTTGCGGATACGGCATTAAAAACAGCAAACTCAGGTTACTTAACACGTCGTTTAGTTGATGTTGCACAAGATTTAGTGATTATCGAAGATGATTGTGATACACATGAAGGTATCGTTATGACACCTCTCATTGAAGGTGGTGATGTTAAAGAACCATTACGTGAACGTGTATTAGGTCGAGTTGTGGCAGAAGATGTGGTTAAACCAGGTACAGATGAAATCTTAATTCCTCGCAACACACTACTTGATGAAAAATGGTGTGATGTGATTGATGTTGAATCTGTTGACGTGATTAAAGTACGTTCAGTAGTAACTTGTGATACAGACTTCGGTGTGTGTGCGAAATGTTATGGACGTGATCTTGCTCGTGGTCATATCATCAATCAAGGGGAAGCCGTAGGTGTTATTGCAGCACAATCTATCGGTGAACCAGGAACACAGTTAACGATGCGTACGTTCCATATCGGTGGTGCGGCATCAACAGCAGCAATAGAATCTAGTGTACAAGTTAAAACAAGTGGTACCCTTAAACTTGCAAATGCGAAATTTGTAACCAATAAAAATGGTAAATTAGTTATTACTTCTCGTACAACAGAATTAACCGTTGTTGATATTTTTGGACGTACTAAAGAAAAATATAAAGTGCCTTACGGTACTATTCTTTCTAAAGGTGATGGTGCAGAAGTTGAAGCTGGCGATGTAATTGCAAATTGGGATCCTCACGCATTACCAATTATTGCAGAAGCAAGTGGTTTTATTCAATTTAGTGATATGATTGATGGTGTGACTGTTACTCGTCAAACGGATGAATTAACAGGTTTATCATCAATTGTTGTACAAGATGTTGGTGAACGTACAGCCGCTGGTAAAGATTTACGTCCAGCATTAAAACTGGTGGATAAAAAAGGTAATGATGTATTAATTTCAGGTACCGATGTGCCAGCTAACTATTTCTTAGCGGGTAAATCTATTGTTAGTTTGACAGATGGTGCTGAAATTTCAGTAGGTGATGCGTTAGCTCGTATGCCACAAGAGTCTGTAGGTACTAAGGATATTACAGGGGGGCTTCCTCGAGTTGCCGATTTATTTGAAGCACGTAAACCAAAAGAGCCTGCAATTTTAGCAGAAATCTCAGGTATCATTTCATTTGGTAAAGAAACTAAAGGAAAACGTCGCTTAGTAATTACACCAGCAGAAGGCGATGCACATGAAGAAATGATTCCGAAATGGCGTCAGCTTAACGTGTTTGAAGGTGAGATGATCCAACGAGGTGATGTAATCTCTGATGGTCCTGAAATGCCTCACGATATTTTACGTTTACGTGGTATTCACGCAGTAACGGATTATATCGTCAATGAAGTGCAAGAAGTTTACCGCTTACAAGGGGTAAAAATTAACGATAAGCACATCGAGGTTATTGTTCGTCAGATGTTGCGTAAAGGAATTATCACCAATGCTTATGACTCTGAATTCCTAAATGGAGAGCAGGTTGAAGTCGCACGAGTGAAAATTGTGAACCGTAAACGTGAAGCGGAAGGGAAACCATTGGTTGAATATCAACGTGAATTATTGGGTATTACCAAAGCATCACTTGCAACTGAATCCTTTATTTCTGCGGCATCGTTCCAAGAAACAACTCGAGTGCTTACAGAAGCCGCTGTTGCGGGTAAACGTGATGAATTACGTGGTCTGAAAGAAAACGTAATTGTAGGTCGTTTAATTCCTGCTGGTACAGGGTTCTCTTATCATCAGAAACGAGCAGAAAAACGTAAGCAAAATGACATTAAATTGGATTTAACATCATCAATAATGACTGAAGAGCAACCTGTTGCATTAAAAGCAGAGCAAACTTCAGCGACTGATGAAGCAGCACAAAGTTTAGCTGCATTGTTAAATGCTGGTTTAGACGGTTAATCTTTAACCTCTAGTTCATTAAGCTAAAATATATACCTCAGAAGTTCTGTACTTCTGGGGTATTTTTTTAGAAGAAAATAGCATCGGTATATTTTGGTTAATTCTTGTTAAATCTTATGATTTTTCCTACAATATAGCGTTGTTTAGTAATTTGAAGAGAACACAGTGTCAAAAATTAAATTAATTGTTGGTTTAGCTAATCCTGGAACGAAGTACGAAGGTACTCGCCACAATGCAGGGGAATGGCTAGTCAATGAAATTGCACGTTTATTTAATGCAAGTTTAAAAGAAGAGAATAAATTTTTTGGTAAAGTTGCTAAAATCAATACTTCACAGGGCGAAGTACGATTACTTGTGCCAACCACTTTTATGAATTTAAGTGGTAAATCAGTGGGAGCATTAGCGAATTTTTATCGTATTCAACCAGAAGAAATTTTAGTGGCACACGATGAACTTGATTTACCTTGTGGTGTGGCGAAAATCAAGCAAGGTGGCGGACACGGCGGGCATAATGGTCTGAAAGATATTATTGCCAGTTTAGGGAATAATAAAAATTTTTATCGTGTGCGAATTGGGATTGATCATCCTGGAGATAAAAATATGGTGTCTAATTATGTGTTAGGCAAACCATCACCACAGGATCAAAAATTAATTGATGAAGCCGTTGATGAGGCAGCTCGTAGCGTGGAACTTTTATTTAAAGAAGGCGTATTAAAAGCAATGAATCGTTTAAATGGGTTTAAGGCAACATTATAAGCGGTATGATTAAGTAAAAAATTTGCAAAAATAAGGAAAAATTATGGGATTTAAGTGTGGTATCGTAGGTTTACCAAATGTTGGAAAATCAACCCTTTTCAACGCATTGACAAAAGCAGGTATTGAGGCGGCAAACTATCCGTTTTGTACCATTGAACCAAATACTGGCGTTGTACCAATGCCAGATCCTCGTTTAGATGCATTGGCTGAAATTGTCAATCCACAACGAGTATTACCAACCACAATGGAATTTGTAGATATTGCAGGTTTGGTTGCAGGGGCAAGTAAAGGCGAAGGTTTAGGAAATAAGTTTTTAGCCAATATTCGTGAAACCGATGCAATTGGACACGTAGTTCGTTGTTTTGAAAATGATGATATTGTGCACGTTGCAGGGAAGATTGATCCTCTTGATGATATTGAAGTAATTAATACAGAATTAGCTTTAGCTGATTTAGATAGCTGTGAGCGTGCTATTCAGCGTTTAAATAAACGTGCTAAAGGTGGTGATAAAGATGCAAAATTTGAGCTGTCTATTATGGAAAAGATTCTTCCTGTATTATCAGAGGCTGGAATGATTCGCAGTGTGGATTTAGATAAAGATGAGCTTTTTGCCATTAAAGGTTATAACTTTTTAACTTTAAAACCAACAATGTACATTGCAAATGTGAATGAAGATGGCTTTGAAAATAACCCTTATCTTGATAAAGTACGAGCAATTGCAGAGCAAGAAAATGCTGTTGTAGTACCTGTTTGTGCTGCGATTGAGTCTGAAATTGCTGAGCTTGATGATGATGAAAGAGACGAATTTTTGGCTGATTTAGGCATTGAAGAACCGGGGTTGAACCGAGTTATTCGAGCGGGTTACTCATTATTAAATCTTCAAACCTACTTTACGGCTGGAGTAAAAGAAGTACGCGCTTGGACAGTAGCCGTTGGAGCAACTGCACCAAAAGCCGCCGCCGTTATTCATACAGACTTTGAAAAAGGTTTTATTCGTGCTGAGGTTGTTGGTTACGATGACTTCATTACCTACAGAGGAGAAAGTGGGGCAAAAGAAGCGGGAAAATGGCGATTGGAAGGGAAAGAGTATATTGTAAAAGATGGTGATGTTATGCACTTCCGTTTTAATGTTTAGCAATTAAAAGTAAATATTAAATTAACAACACCTCAAAAGCTTATTTCTTTGAGGTGTTTTAGTATAAAGTCAATTTAAGCGGTTAGATCGTCTTTAATTTTTGCAAATTTAGGTCATTAAAAGTATGTCAGACAATAGTAAAGCACAACAATTGTTTACTCAAGCCCAGCCCTATTGGGATTTTTTACGTATTGAGCGACAAGCAAGTATACATACAATAACAAACTACCAGCGTCAATTAAAGACGGTAGCAAACTTACTTGTACAAGCAGAAATTACCGAATGGCAGCAAGTGACACCAGCAATCGTTCGTTGGATTTTGACACAAAGTCATAAATCAGGTTTAAGTGCAAAAAGCATTAATTTACGGCTTTCTGCACTACGTCAATTTTTTGCTTATTTAATACGTAGTGAAAAAATGTCTGTTAATCCAGCACAGGGCATTAAAGCACCTAAACAGGGAAAGCATTTACCTAAAAATATTGATGCTGAACAGCTTTCACATTTACTTGATTTTATTCCTCAAAAACCAATGGATTGGCGAGATCTTGCAATGATGGAGTTAATGTACAGCTCAGGGCTTCGTTTAGCTGAATTACAGGGGATTAATTTAGGTGATATTGATTTTAAAGCAAGGGAAATACGTGTTTTAGGTAAAGGAAGCAAAGAGCGAATTTTACCAGTTGGATCAAAAGCGATTGAAGTATTACAAAAATGGTTAGAAGTACGTCTGCAACTTAATCCCAAAGAAGAGGCATTGTTTTTAAATATTCGAGGATCTAGACTTTCACAACGTGCTATTCAACTTGTTATGCAAAAGTGGGGACAAAAACAAGGGTTAGAAAGTCATCTTCATCCTCATAAATTGCGTCATTCTTTTGCAACCCAAATGCTAGAAGGTAGTGGTGATTTAAGAGCTGTGCAGGAGCTATTAGGACACGCAAGTCTTTCGACAACTCAAGTGTATACTCATCTAGATTTTCAACATCTTGCTAAAGTATATGATTCAGCTCACCCTAGGGCGAAGCGTAAGAAGTAAGCGATAAACTCTTAAAATTTGCAAAAAAATGACAAGATCTTACCGCTTATTAATTTTTTCATAATAGCTTCAAAGTTGTGCTCAACTTTCTGGTATTCTCTATTAGTGCTCTAAATTAGCACCAAGTTCTGATGAAATATTATGAGCCGTTTCTTTAATTTGTTGAAGTAAGTATTGTTCGTCTAAAGATTTCAATCGAGCAGTAGATAAAGAAACAGAAACGGAATATTTTACTTTTCCTTGCATATCAAAAATAGGGAAAGCAATACAAGTAACTCCTAATTCATTTTCCTCATTATCAATTGCAAATCCTAGGTTACGAATATTTTCTAGTTCTTTATGCATCATATCAAGTGATGTAATGGTATTAGCTGTTAATTGTTTTATATTTGATTGATTATACTCCCAATATTTTTCCACTTTTTCTTTTTTATCATAAGCTAAAAAATTCTTACCCATTGCTGAACAGTATAGTTGTAACTGCTGCCCAATGTAAGAGCGAGTTTTCATCATTCCTGTTGTAGGTTCCAATTTATAAATCATAACAGCGTGATGTTTATCTCTAATAGAAAAGTTAACGGTTTCTCCAATTTCAATATTGAGTTGTTCCAATAAAGGAGATACAACATTTAAGATATTTAAGGAGTTTAATGTTTTTTGACCAATCATTAGACATTTTGTGGTTAGACGATAAGATCCTGCGGTATTTGCAGGTTTAATATAACCACATTTTAGTAATGTTTGTAACATTCGATGGGTTGTACTTTTATTTAGCTTGGATAATTCTGCCAATTTTGCTAGTGGGCAGCCATTAGGGTAATCACTTAGTATATCAAGTAATGACAACCCTCTAATTAAACTTTGATTACTCATCTTTTCTCCTTTTCATTTGTTTTTATCTCTCTTGCTCTTATTTAGGAATATACTCTTTTTAGTAAAAATTTCTACAACAGAATGTCTTAAAAAAATGAGATCTTGTTCACAAAATAAGAATTTAATTTTCAACTATTTGATATTAAAGGTTTTTTATTTTTAGAATTATATTGACTTAACGTTTATATAGGTTTAGTTTATAAAACGTGGTTTCAATATATGAAATGAGGTTTATGATGAGAGTTTCTTACGAACAACTAAAAGCAGAATTTAAACGTGTTTTAATTGCTAGAAATGTAGCAGAGGAAATTGCAGAGGATTGTGCAACAATGTTTGCAGATACCACTCAAGATGGTGTTTATTCACATGGTGTTAATCGATTCCCTCGATTTATTCAACAACTAGAAAATGGAGACATCAAACCAGAGGCAATACCTACAAAAGTACTGTCTTTGGGTGCAATCGAGCAATGGGATGCGCATCAGGCTATTGGTAATTTAACTGCAAAAAAAATGATGGATAGAGCCATTGAGCTAGCCGATCAAAATGGCATTGGTGTTGTGGCATTAAAAAATGCCAACCATTGGATGCGTGGCGGTGGCTATGGTTATCAAGCTGCGGAGAAAGGTTATATTGGTATTTGTTGGACAAACTCTATTGCAGTAATGCCACCTTGGGGGGCGAAAGAGTGCCGTATTGGTACAAACCCTTTAATTATTGCAGTACCGAGTAATCCAATTACGATGGTTGATATGTCTTGTTCAATGTATTCCTATGGAATGTTAGAAGTCAATCGCCTTGCAGGTCGTCAAACCATTGTTGATGCGGGCTTTGATGATGATGGAAACCTAACAAAAGATCCCGCTACCATTGAGAAAAATCGTCGTTTATTACCAATGGGTTATTGGAAAGGTTCTGGGCTATCAATTGTACTTGATATGATTGCAACACTCCTTTCAAATGGAGAATCCGTTGCTTCTGTTACAGAAGATAAAGATGATGAATATTGTGTTTCACAAATTTTCATTGCGATTGAAGTGGATCGCCTGATTGACGGCAAAACCAAAGAAGAAAAACTGAATCGTATTATGGATTACGTTTTTACCGCAGAGCGTTCAGATCCTAATGTGGCTATTCGTTTACCTGGTCACGAATTTGTACAGCTAAAAGCCGATAATCAAGCAAATGGAATTCCTGTTGATGACAGTGTGTGGGAAAAATTATTATCTTTATAAATAATAATTGACCGTTTTGTTAATTACTGGGGGCAAGTATGAACAGCAAGCAACCCATTCTTAGTTTTAAGAATATTGTTAAATTATTTGGTAATAATGCTGCAGTAAATCATATCAATCTTGATATTTACTCAGGAGAGATTGTAGCCCTTTTAGGCGAAAATGGTGCAGGAAAATCAACTCTTATAAAAATTTTAGCAGGAATTTATAACTCTGATGAGGGAGAAATTTTATTTCATCAAAAAATAATTAACTCAGCAAAAGATCTTAAAAAAGGTAATAAACAACCTATAGCATTTATTCATCAGGATTTAGGGCTTATTGAATGGATGACTATTGCTGAAAATATGGCTTTTGTAATGGGGTATCCAAAACGCTTTGGGATTATTGATTGGAATACTGTCAATACACAAGCTCAAAAAGCACTTGATTTTGTAGGTTTAGAGTTAGATGCCAATACTAGAGTCTTTGATTTAAGTCGTACAGAAAAAGCACTACTTGCTATTTCTCGTGCTATTGCAGTAGAAGCTGAGTTATTAATTTTGGATGAGCCAACAGCGTCACTTCCTGCGGCAGATGTAAAACATCTTTTTAGTGTTTTACATCGTTTGAGAGAACAGGGTGTTGGTATGATTTATGTCATACACCGATTAGATGAAGTTGTTGCCATTTCAGATCGTATTTTAGTAATGAGAGATGGAAATCCTGTTGCGGAAGGAAATACTAAAGATTATGACGTTAAAGGGCTTTGTAGAGCAATCGTAGGCGAAGAAACTCGAGGTCGTCAAAGAAAAGCATTACCTGTTAATAATTGTGAAGTTCTAAATCTAAAAGAGGTTGTTGTTGGAGATACTGGCCCTGTGTCATTTAGCCTACAACAAGGAGAGATGATTGCTTTAGCGGGATTACGTGGAGCAGGGCAAGAGGAAATCGGTCGTTTGCTATTTGGTCTACGTGAATTAGATAGCGGTACGATTTTATTAAAAAATAACAAATTTTTTGCTAAATCACCACAAGATGCAATTAATAAAGGGATTGCTCTTGTTGCAGGTGATCGTGTTAGAGAAAGTGTCATTATGTCAATGACAACCACTGAAAATCTATTTTTGAATCCTGTGCTAAGCGGTCATTCTCCTCTTAAAAAATACAATAAACGTGCTGAATTAGAACAAAGTTGGTATAAATTCCAGCTTTTTGATATTCGCCCTAAAAATCTTTTTATTGATATCAGTGCATTATCAGGAGGTAACCAGCAAAAAATTGTAGTGGCAAGATGGATGCATTTAGATACCCCTGTATTAATTTTAGAAGATCCAACAGCAGGTGTAGATGTGGGGGCTAGAGCAGAAATTTATGACTTACTGAATAAGGCTCTAGATAAAGGTGTCGCCATTATTATCATTTCTACTGATTTTGAAGAAATCGCTCATTTGTGTAATCGTGCTTTGATATTTAATCGTGGGGATATTGCTGGAGAATTAAAAAATGAAGAAGTGACTTTTGCTAATTTACTTGCATTAGCATCAGATTCGAAATCAGCTCAAAAGGTAGCGTAATTAAATTTATAAGAGGTTATTATGGCTCAAACAAGTGTTAAATCAACTGCCCTAGAACAACCAGTGTCTATTGCTAGAGATGGCTTTATTGCATGGTCATCTCAGATGATAACTCGTTACGGTTTATTATTTTTATGTATTTTATTGATAGTTATTTTTTCTCTTACTACTGAATCTTTTGCTTCAATGCTAACAGTTAATGCCATATTAGAAAGTAAGTCTAAAATCGCATTGCTTGCACTTGCAGCAACCACAACAATGATTGTGGGAAAAATAGATTTAAATGTCGGTTTTGGAATTGTGTTATGGCACATCTTAGTCATTACGTTACAAGTTCAATATGGATTTTCGTGGCCAGTTGCTATGCTTATTGTTCTTATCATTGCAGCATTATATGGTTTATTTAATGGTATTTTGGTTGCTTTGGCGGATATTGATAGCTTTGTGGCAACGTTAGGTTCTGGAACAGTACTGTATGCTGTTGCATTATGGCATTCAGGTGGACGACAAATTGTCGGTGATTTACCAGATGGATTTTATGCAATAAATAGCACTGAAATTTTGGGTATTCCTATTTCTGCTTTTTATGTATTAGCTGTTGCAATCATTATGTGGCTTGTCACAGAACACACCCCAACTGGACGTTGTATGTATGCAGTAGGAGCAAATCCAGCTGCAGCGAATCTGAATGGTATTAATATTAAGAAATACACAATTGTCCCTTTCGTTGTATCTAGTGTCATCACTGCTTTTACTGGAGTATTAATTGCGGCACAACAAGGTGTAGGACAAGCAAGTGTTGGAATGGATTATTTATTACCCGCTTTAGTGGGGGCTTTTTTAGGAAGTACGACTATTCGTCCTGGACGCATTAATGTATGGGGAAGTGTAGTAGGGATTGCTATTCTTGCAATCGGTATCTCAGGTATTCAACAATTTGGTGGTGCATTTTGGGTTGAACCATTATTCAATGGAACAACATTACTATTATCCATTACGATTGCTGGTTATGCTCAACGTAAACGGTTATTAAATCAGAAATCAATTCAAAAGAAATCAACAAAGTAGTTGTAAAGAATATTCTATAAGTGATGGAATATAAACAACATTACTCAAAGTAGGAGTTATTTATGAAATTAAGATCAACATTAACAGCACTTGCTATGTTAACAATGGCAACGTTTACAACAAATGCTATTGCAAATGAAACTTTCCTTGAAAATGCAAAACAGCGAGTGGAAGCAGCAACAGCACAACAAACTAAATGGAATGGCCCAAAAACAGGACCTAAAATTCAAAAAGACAAACACATTATTTTTATCGCTTCTGATATGAAAAATGGCGGCGTTTTAGGTGTAGTAGATGGAATGAAAGAAGCCTCTAAAATAGCTGGGTGGAAACTTGACATTCTTGATGGTGCAGGTTCGGTGAATAACCAATTATCCGCACTTAACCAAGCAATTGCACGTACGCCAGATGCAATAGTTATTGGTGGTTGGAATCCAAATGTGGCAAAAATGCCTCTTCGTAAAGCACAAAAATATGGGATTAAATTAGTTTCTTGGCATGCAACACCAAATCCAGGTCCTGATGAGAAATATAATATTTTCTATAATGTTACCTCTAATTCAGATGAAATCGCAGAGTTATCCGCATTACTTGCTGTTGCAAAATCAAATGGAAAAGCAAGCGTGGTTATCTTAACGGATTCTCTCTATGAAATAGCACTTCATAAAGCAAATGTAATGAAATCTGTTATAGAAAAATGTAAAGAGTGTAAAGTATTAGAGTTTATTGATACACCGTTAGCGGATACGTCAAGCCGTATGCCAAGTTTAACTTTTAGTTTACTTCAAAAATATGGTGATAAGTTGGATTATACGTTAGCTATAAATGATCTCTATTTTGATTTTATGGCACCTTCTTTACGCTCTGCTAAAACTGGTGATAAACCATATAATATTTCAGCAGGTGATGGTTCTGTAACAGCCTATCAGCGTATCAAAAAAGATGACCATCAGTTTGCAACTGTACCTGAACCATTAAATTTACATGGTTGGCAGCTCGTAGACGAATTAAACCGTGCTTTTTCTGATCAAAAACCATCAGGATATGTGACTCCTCCTCATTTAGTGATTAAAGAGAATGTACAATTTGATGGTGGTGAGAAAAATTTATACGACCCTCAAAATGGATATAAAGAAGCATATCAAGTTATCTGGGGATTAAAATAGAATTTATTTAACCCCAAAAGATAGGATAGCTTTTGGGGTAATAAATTTTTATAAGCGGTGAGATCTTCAACATATTTTACAAAAAAGTAGGTATATTTAAAGGAGTAATTATGTCATTAAAAATTGAAAGTTATGATCCTCGTTTTAAACAATTAGTAGGGAATTCCTTTGAATTGGATGAACTTTTTGATCAAGCAATTTGGGCTGAAGGACCTGCATGGAATAAAGATACTCAAACTCTTACTTTTAGTGATGTAAAAGGGAATATTATGTATCAATGGAGTGAGAGTAATGGTACGCAAATTTTTCGTCAGCCATCACATTATGCGAATGGGAATACTATTGATTTGAGTGGTAATTTAATTACTTGTGAGCATAAACGTAGAGGTGTCAGCCGTACAGATGTTAATGGTTATGTTGAATTATTAATAGATAATTTAGAGGGAAAGAAACTCAATTCTCCAAATGATGTAGTGGTTAGGTCTGATGGAACCATTTGGTTTACTGATCCACCATATGGAATTTTAAGTGATGAAGAAGGAAAAAAATCTGCAAGTGAAATTATTGGGTGCTATGTTTATTGTTTTGATCCAAAAACAAAGGATCTTAATATTGCGACTTTTAATGTAATGCGTCCAAATGGATTAGCTTTTTCTACAGATGAGAAGCAATTATTTGTAGCTGATATGTCAATTGTAGAGTTTAAAAAAGGAGGCTTGCACCATCTTGTTGCTTTTGACGTTGAAGGAAAGTTTTTAACTAACCGACGGAATATTGCTGAAATTAACCCAGGTATTCCTGATGGTTTCTGTATTGATAATCAAGATGTTATCTACTGTAGTTGTGAGAATGGTATTGTTGTATTACTTAGTGATGGCACAATTTTAGGACGAATTATTATTGGGAAATGTACTTCAAATATTACTTTTGGAGATAATCAAAAAACACTTTTTATTACTGCCACTAATAGTTTGTATCGTTTAAAAATAAACTAATAGAACAAGGGAAGTATGATGAAACGTTATTCAAATTTTGCCACAAAAACCATTGAGATATTGGTTGTTACTATTTTGGGAGTAATGGCACTGCTTGTTTTTCTTAATGTCGTACTGCGTTATGGCTTTAACAGTAGTATCAATATTACGGAAGAAGTCTCACGTTACTTGTTTATTTGGTTAACTTTTCTAGGGGCAATCCTTGCTTTTAATGATAATCAACATGTTAAAGTAACCCTTTTTGTGGATAAGCTGTCACCCATTAAAAAACATATTCTTCATTTATTAACTGATGGGTTAATGCTGTTTTGTTGCTATTTGATGTTACTTGGTGCTTGGTCTCAGTTTAAACTTAATCTTAGCAATATGGCTCCGATTTCTGGTATTCCAACTGGGGTCAATTTCTTTGCGTGTGTAGTTGCAAGTGTTGCTATAGGATTGTTACTTATTATTCGATTGGTTGCCACATCAATAGTGTTAATAAGAGGAGAAAAATAATGACCGTAATTATTTTCCTTTTAGTCTTACTTGGTGCAATTATTTTAGGCATTCCTGTTGCATTCTCACTTATTCTTTGTGGTGTGGCATTAATGCTTCATTTGGATTTATTCGATCCACAAATTCTTGCCCAACAGTTAGTCAGTGGTGCAAATAGCTTTTCATTACTTGCAATTCCTTTCTTTGTACTTGCAGGAGAAATAATGAATGAAGGAGGGCTATCTAAACGAATTATTGATTTGCCAATGAAATTAGTTGGACATAAACAAGGTGGATTGGGCTTTGTTGCTATTATGGCAGCGATGATTATGGCAAGTTTATCAGGCTCAGCCGTAGCTGATACAGCAGCCGTGGCAGCAATGTTATTGCCAATGATGAAAACGACAGGCTATCCGATGGAGCGTTCTGCTGGTTTAATTGGTACAGCAGGTATTATTGCACCTATTATTCCGCCATCCATTCCTTTTATTATTTTTGGTGTCACCAGTGGTGTGTCAATTACTAAGCTCTTTTTAGCAGGTATTTTTCCTGGAATTTTAATGGGAGTTTGTCTGGGAGTATTATGGTGGTGGCAAGCAAAACACCTGAATTTAATGACTTTTTCTAAGGCGACTAAGCAAGAAATTCGTGATTCATTTAAGAGTAGTATTTGGGCGTTATTACTTCCTGTGATCATTATAGGTGGTTTCCGATTAGGTATTTTTACTCCAACAGAAGCAGGTGTTGTTGCTACGTTTTATGCCTTGTTCATTTCTCTTTTTGTTTATCGAGAATTAAAAGTCTCTCAGCTTTATGGAGTTTTACTCAGTGCTGGAAAAACGACGGCAGTAGTGATGTTTCTTGTTGCAGCTGCACAAGTGACGGGTTGGTTGATTACTATTGCAGAACTGCCTCAAATGATGACCGAATTACTCGAACCATTATTAGAAACCCCAACAACATTATTAATTGTCATTATGTTAATGGTCTTTGTGATAGGAATGGTAATGGATTTGACCCCAACCGTGTTAATTCTAACTCCCGTTTTAATGCCATTAGTAGAGGAAGCTGGCATTGATCCTGTGTATTTTGGAGTGTTATTTATTCTTAACACTTCTATCGGTTTAATTACACCACCTGTAGGCAATGTACTCAATGTCATTACTGGTGTATCTAAACTACCTTTCGATAAGATGGCAAAAGGAATACTTCCTTATCTATTTATGATGATCATCTTACTGTTTATTTTTATCTTTGTACCTGAACTCATTTTAATCCCGTTTAATTGGATAAAATAAGTTGTCTCAAAACTTTATTAAGGAGTTACAAATGAAACATTTAACGTTAAAAGCAATATCAGCAACTGTTATTAGCCTATTTTTAGCTAGCAATACAATGGCAACAACATCACTGCGTTTTGGCTATGAAGCACCTCGTAGTGATACTCAACACATTGCAGCCAAAAAATTTAATAAGTTACTAAAAGAAAAAACAAAAGGGGAACTAAAATTGAGCCTTTTCCCTGATAGTACGTTAGGGAATGCACAAACAATGATTTCTGCTGTTCGTGGTGGTACCATTGATTTAGAAATGTCAGGTTCACCTAACTTTTCAGGTTTAGAACCTAAATTAAATGTGATTGATATCCCGTTTATTTTCCAGAATCGTGAACATGTTTATAAAGTATTAGACGGTGAAATTGGTCAAAAACTTTTAAAATCATTAGAAGATAAAGGCTTAAAAGGTCTCGCTTTTTGGGATGTTGGCTTTAGATCCTTTACCAATTCAAAACATCCAGTCAAAACACCTGATGATATTAAAGGATTAAAAGTACGTACAAACCAGAATCCTATGTATATTCAAGCGTTTTCATTATTAGGAGCAAATCCTGTTCCAATGCCATTATCAGAGCTTTATACTGCATTAGAAACAAAAGCAGTTGATGCACAAGAACACCCTGTAGGTATTGTATGGTCGGCAAAACTTTATGAAGTACAAAAATATTTAAGTTTAACTAATCATGGTTATACACCTCTTATTGTTGTAATGAATAAAGCAAAATTTGATGCGCTTTCTCCTGCAGTACAAAAAGCCTTAGTTGAATCAGCACAAGAGGCAGGGAATTATCAACGTCAGTTGAATGAAAAAAATGAGAAAGACATTATTGCTAAAATGCAGAAGGAAGGTATTGAAGTACTTGAACAAGTTGATACTAAACCATTTAAAGCAACCATTGAAAAAGAAGTGCGTAAAGCATTTATTGATAAAAATGGCGATGAGTTAGTAAAACAGATTGATGCATTAGCGAAATAAAATCGAGTAAACTAAATAAGCGGTTAGATTCTATTTAAAATTTGCAAATTTTTAGTAAAATCTGACCGCTTAGTAAGCAAGTATTAAGGGTATATAATGAGTTACTATTTGGGAATTGATTGTGGTGGCACTTTTATTAAAGCCTCTCTATTTGATAAAAACTTAAATATGTACAGCTGTGTTCGTGAAAATGTTGCTGTGCTTAGTGAAAAAGAGGGCTATGCAGAGCGAGATATGGTATCACTCTGGGAAAGTTGTGCAAATGTGATAAAACAAGTAATTAACACATCTCAAATTGATTCGACTAAAATTAAAGGTGTAGGCCTTTCAGCACAAGGAAAAGGCGCTTTTTTACTTGATAAACATAATCAGCCACTAGGAAGAGCTATTCTCTCTTCTGATCAACGGGCTTTAGATATTGTTAAACAATGGCAAAAAGAAGGTATTCCACAACAACTCTATCCTATTACCCGTCAAACATTATGGACAGGACACCCTGTTTCCATTCTTCGTTGGATTAAAGAGAATGAGCCAAAGCGATATCATCAAATTGGTAGTCTGTTGATGTCTCACGATTATCTTCGCTTTTGCTTAACTGACCAACTTTATTGCGAAGAAACGAATATCTCAGAATCTAATTTGTATAATATGAACACAGGAACTTATGATCCTGAGTTAGCACAATTACTGGGTATTCCTGAAATTATCAATGCATTACCTCCTATTATTGCTTCAAACCAACAAGCAGGAACTGTTACAGAGAAAGCCTCTCAACAAACTGGACTTGCGGTTGGAACTCCTGTTGTAGGTGGCTTGTTTGATGTTGTCTCAACGGCATTATGTGCAAATTTGAATGATGAAACAACGCTAAATGTGGTATTAGGCACGTGGTCTGTGGTGAGCGGTATTACTTCTCATATTGATAACTCACAGAGTTCACCTTTTGTCTATGGACGTTATGCAGATCATCAGTCTTTTATTGTACACGAAGCAAGTCCTACTTCTGCAGGAAATTTAGAGTGGTTTACACAGCAATGGAGCAATCTTAGCTATGAGGATATAAATGCAGGTATTGCTACGTTAGCACCAGCAAGCAGTTCGGTATTGTTTATTCCTTTTCTGTATGGTTCAAATACAGGGCTTGGAATGAAAGCAGGGTTTTATGGTATACAATCTTATCATACCCAATTTCATCTTTTGCAAAGCATCTATGAAGGCGTATTATTTAGTTTAATGCATCATTTAGAAAAGATGTTACAACGTTTTCCAAATGTGACTGTTTTAAGAGTAACGGGAGGTCCTACTAAATCAGATATTTGGATGCAAATGTTAGCAGATTTAACAGGAATAACCTTAGAAATTCCTCAAATTGAAGAGACGGGTTGTTTAGGTGCTGCTGTAATGGCAATGCAGCAGGGATCTTGTTTAAAAAGCATAGTGTCAGAATTAAAAATAGTGAGACCAAATCTCGATAATTTAGATGCTTACCAACAAAAATATCAACAATACAAAAAGTTAGTAAAAAAGTTACAAGATTTGAATAAATAAAAAAGTAAGCGATAAGTACTTAAAATTTGCAAAAAAATGACAAGATCTTACCGCTTAATAGAGCGTTAATTAATTAAAATTCGTTCTCTATTTTTTTCTAATGTAACTTTGCCAATGCCTGAAACATCAGTAATTTGATCTACGGTGAGAAATTTACCGTGTTTTTGTCTATGTTCAACGATGGTTTGTGCTTTTTTTACGCCAATGCCCACTAATTTATCTTTCAATTCAGAAGCGGTAGCAGTATTGATGTTGACTGTGTTTATGTGACTTTTTACTTTCACTTTTTGAGTCGTTAAAGTGGTATTAGTTTTGGTTGATTGTGATGTTTTTGTTGGGATATCTTTAGCCATAACAGCTGTTGCAAATAACCCTAAAAGTACACCTAATCCACAATTCTTTAAAAATGTCATACATATTTCCTTGTTTTGAGTAAATGGAAGAAGCACTTTATGAGAATGTATGCTGTTATTCAATTATGGCTCGTTATTTTTACGATCTTGATCGAAAAATGAATTTTTAATCCTTTTTTTTAAAAATTTGTCAAAAAAAATTATTGATTGTAAGATAAAAGTACGTGATGATTAGGCAGAAATCCTTTAAACTATGGTAATCTGCTTTATGATTTAGCAACGAGGTGTAATATGTCAGATAACAATATTCGTAATGAACAAGAATTAGAAAATATGAAAAATTTAGAAAACTCAGTTAATGAAGAGTCTAAATCGCTATTCACTGATTCTAAACCACCATTTTCTATTAATCACTCAAACGGTTCAGATACAGATTCTTTTGCAGAGTCGGTGAGTGACGATGTATCATTACATCAAGTTGAAATGCCTTTTGAACCTCAAGAGTTAGATTCTAAATTACAATCAGATCTGCCTCCTATTGCGGCAAATTTAAATACTAGTGCTAACGTAGATGCTTCCGAACGTGTTGTTTCTGCGTCCTCAAGCTCTTATAAAGAAAAAATATCACAATTAGCAAAATATAAACGTTTTTTTATAGCTCTTTTAGTCATATTATTGCTACTTGTGCTATTTTGGGCTTTAAAGCCAAATACACCTAAGACAGTAGAGGAATTAGATCAGCAAGGAAATATACCAATCAATTTTCGTCCTATTGATGAAGATGAAGCGAGGTTAGCTGAGCAGAATATAGAAATATTGAAATCACAGGATCAGGTTGATAATGATAGACAATCTACTGATGTGATTGAAACTCGTATCCAGATGGTGGAAGATGATAATACGCCTTCTGAGGAAGTACAAGTTCAAGCAATATTAAAAGCTCAGCAAGAAAGAATTGTTAAACCAAATAAAAATACAGCCACAATTAAGCATTTAACAATGAAAAGAGGTGTTTCATTAATGCAACTCTTCCGTGATCATCACATTAATATTGTGGATCTCACTAGGATGACAAAAGTAACAGGTGCAAAAAAAGTATTTAGACACTTAAATGTGGGAGATAAAGTTGTCGTTCATTTAAATAGTAAAGGTCGTGTAGCGACAATGGATATTAAAGGTGGGCAATTTGTTCGTCAGTCAAACGGTACTTATATTTATAAAAAATAATTTCAAATCAATGATGTAAGTGGTAACTTGCATCATTATCTTACAATGGGGCATTATGAATATTCTGATTATTGGACCTTCTTGGGTGGGGGATATGATGATGTCCCACTCGTTATATCAGCAACTGAAAAAAAACTATCCAAGTAGTGATATTGATGTGATGGCACCTGATTGGTGCCGTCCGTTACTTTCTCGTATGCCAGAGGTGCGAAAGGCAATTACAATGCCTCTTGGACACGGTGCATTTGAGTTACGTAAGCGGTATGATTTAGGTAAAAATTTGCAAAATCACTATGATATGGCCATTATATTACCAAATTCATTAAAATCAGCTTTTATCCCTTTGTTTGCAAAAATCCCTGTGAGGAGAGGTTGGAAAGGTGAAATGCGTTATGGCTTTTTAAATGATTTGCGTAGCAATAAAAATGATTATCCGATGATGGTGCAACGCTATGTTGCATTGGCGTATGAAAAAGATCGCATTCCACAAGCAGAGTCATTGGTTATCGCTAATCCTTATTTAACCGTGCAAAAAGAGCAAGTTGAGCAAACACTCACTCAATTTAAAAAGCAATTTGAATATGCGGACAATCGCATTTTGATTGGTTTTTGTCCTGGTGCAGAGTTTGGACCTGCAAAACGTTGGCCTCATTATCATTATGCAAAATTAGCTAACTATTTGATTAAAAAAGGGTATGGGGTTGCTCTCTTTGGTTCAGCTAAGGACAATGAGGTCGGTGAGCAAATTTGTCATACTTTGCCAGAGGAATTGCAACGTTACTGTATTAATCTTGCAGGACAAACAAACCTAAACCAAGCTGTTGATTTAATTTCAATCTGTTGTGCTGTTGTGAGTAATGACTCGGGTTTAATGCATATAGCGGCAGCATTGGATAAACCATTAGTGGCATTGTATGGCCCAACGAGTCCCCAATATACCCCTCCACTCTCAGATAAGTCAGTGATTATTCGTCTAATTGACGGGGGGTTAATTAAAATCCGTAAAGGTGAAGCAGAGGAAGGTTATCATCAAAGTTTAATTGATATTCAGCCAGAGCAAGTGTTGGGTGAATTAGAGAAGTTATTAGACTAATGAAAGTTTGTGTTGTAAAAACCTCATCAATGGGCGATGTTATTCATACATTGCCTGCATTAACTGATGCTCAAAAAGCAATACCTGATTTACACATTGATTGGGTGGTGGAGCAAGGGTTTTCAGAAATTCCACTGTGGCATAGTGCTGTTAATCAAGTGATTGAAGTCAAAATTCGTGATTGGCGGAAGAGATTGCTACAGCCTCAAATGTGGCAAGAGTGGCAAAGGTATAAAAACCAGTTACAGGCAACGCAGTACGATGCGATTATTGATGCTCAAGGTCTGTTGAAAAGTAGCGTGTTAGTTACTCGTTTAGCAAATGGCAGAAGATTTGGTTATGATAAAAAAAGTGCTAAAGAAGGGCTAAGTAGCTTATTTTATAATGAAAAATTTTCAATTGATTACCAACAACACGCTGTAGAACGAATTCGTCAACTTTTTGCTAAAAGTTTGAATTATCCTGTGCCACAACAGAGAGGAGATTATGGGATAGCGGGTAGATTAATGCAAAAATTTGCAAATTTTTCACAAGATCGTACCGCTTCCTCACTGCCTTATATTATCGCTATCCACTCAACAACTCGTGATAATAAACATTGGTTAGAAAGTTATTGGGTTGAAATCATTAAACAGATTTGTTCACAAAATATTGAGGTGCATCTTCCTTGGGGTAATCCAGAAGAAAAGTTACGAGCAGAGCGTTTAGCAACCATTTCATCATTGGTGAAAGTATTACCTAAGTGGTCATTAACCGAATTAGCAACGCATATTGCCTATAGCAAAGCGGTTATTTCAGTAGATACAGGATTAAGCCATTTAACCGCTTCACTGGATAAATTGAGTGTTGTATTATATGGCACAACAGATCCTAAATTAATTGGTACTTATGGGAAAAACCAACACCATTTATATGCTAATTCAATGGCAAAAATTACACCATCACAAGTTTTAGAGACACTGAGAGCAAATAATGGGATTTAAAAATTTACGTCGATTTTACCAAATTATTGCCACCTTTTTACGTTATGGTATTGATGAGGCGATTCCTCAACATCCTTTGACTTCGTCGATTGTTATTGGACGTAAAGGGCTATTTTGGATAAAAAATCAACATAAAAATGAAGAGTTTGGTGTGCGTTTACGATTAGTACTGGAGGAACTTGGCCCTGTATGGATTAAGTTAGGACAGATGCTCTCTACTCGTCGAGATCTATTTTCTGCTGAATTGGCGGATCAACTTGCGTTACTGCAAGATTCCGTAGAACCTTTTGATGGCGCTAAGGCTCGTGAAATTATTGAAATAGCATTAGATGGCAAGTTGGAAACGTGGTTTGACGACTTTGATGAAATAGCGCTTGCTTCGGCTTCTATTGCACAGGTACATACAGCAAAATTTAATAACACTCAGCCTTTGGCAGGTAAAGAGGTGGTATTAAAAGTTATTCGCCCTGATATTGAAGATGTTATTAAATCTGATATTGATCTAATGTATCGCTTAGCCAGTTTTATCCCTAAATTATCCCCAGAGGGTAAGCGGTTGCGTGCTGTTGAAGTTGTCAAAGAGTATGAAAAAACGCTACGTGATGAATTAGATTTATGTCGAGAAATGAATAATGCGATTCGTCTAAAAGCCAATTTTCAAGACAGTGAAGAATTATATATTCCTGAAATGTATCCTGATTTATGCCGTAAAAATGTGATCGTAATGGAGCGAATTTATGGTATCCCAGTTGCAAATATTGAAGAATTAAAAGCTAATGGTACGGATATGAAACTGCTATCCGAACGAGGGGTGCAAGTTTTTTTCACTCAGGTATTTCGAGATAGTTTTTTTCACGCAGATATGCACCCTGGTAATATTTTTGTTAACCCTAATCACCCTGAAAACCCACAGTATATTGGGATTGATTGTGGGATTGTCGGACAGCTTAATAAACACGATAAACGTTATTTAGCCGAAAGTTTTGTGGCATTTTTTAATCGTGATTACCGTCGTGTTGCCTTAATGCACGTAGAATCAGGTTGGACGCCTGAAGACACTGATATTGATGCTTTTGAACAAGCCTTTAGAGAGGTATGCGAACCTATTTTTGCTAAACCGTTATCGGAGATTTCGTTTGGTCAGGTGTTGGTAAATTTATTTAAGGTTGCACGTGACTTTAATATGGAGGTTCAGCCTCAATTAGTATTACTGCAAAAAACGTTACTTTATATTGAAGGTTTAGGTAGACAGATTTATCCAGAACTGGATTTGTGGCAAACGGCGAAACCTTTCTTACAAGAGTGGCTCGATGAGCAAGTTGGCGCAAAAGCGATGTTAAAAGATATTCAACAACGATTACCGCAATTTAGAGAGCATTTTGCTGAATTTCCAGAGGCGATGTTTAATGCTTTTCAGCAACAAAAACAGATTAATAAGCACTTGTTAGCGATTAACCAAAGCTTAGAAAAACAAGCTAAAAATAGTGAAAAACGTACTCGTTGGTGTGTGGTTGGGGCCGTGTTAATAGGGACTTTGTGGAAGTTTGATACATTACCTTTGTGGGTGAGTATTCCGCTATTAATGATTGAGTTAGGATTGTTAATCAAATAATTAAGTGGTAATTTAGTAACAGATTTTTGTAAATTTTTACTCAAATGTAACCGCTTGATGTTTTTTTATTTAAAAACTCGTATAATTGGACATCAATTTTTATTTAAAAGGAGAGTAAGTTATGGGTATTAGTATGTGGCAATTAGTGCTGATTGTTGTTGTAGTGGTGTTACTTTTTGGTACTAAAAAATTACGTACACTAGGTTCTGATTTAGGTGAATCGGTCAAAGGCTTTAAAAAAGCAATGAGTGATGAGCAAACTGAAGAAAATCAAGTTTCAAAAAAATCAGATCAAGAATAGGTTAATTTATGTTTGATATTGGTTTTTTTGAATTAGTCCTTATTTCTATTATTGGATTGGTGGTGCTAGGCCCTCAGCGATTGCCCTCTGCAATAAAAACAGTATCAGGCTGGATAAGAGCAATAAAAAATCTCGCTAATACTGTTCAAGATGAGTTTTCTGAAGAATTGAGGTTACAAGAACTACAAGAAAGTATCAAAAAAGCGGAAGAACTTAATCTAAAAAACCTTTCTCCTGAATTGAGTGAAACTATTGATGATTTAAAACGTTCAGCTAAAGAGCTCGAACAAAGTATTAAAAATGAAGATGTGAATAAAGATCTTGATAAAAATACAGTATTTGAAGATGAACTAGCAGAGTTAGCAGAAGAAGATGAAGAGGAAGAAATCATTTTTGAGGAACCGAATGATGTATCTTCACATATAAATAAATCAAAAGAGAAACAAAATGTCAGTTGAACAACCACAGCCGTTGATGACTCATCTTATTGAGCTGCGAAGCCGTTTACTACGAGCGTTCGCCTGTATTGGTATTGTTTTTGTACTGTTAGTCTTTTGGGCAAATGATATCTATGCATTGTTAGCAACACCTTTAATGGAGCAATTACCAGAAGGTGCAACGATGATTGCCACAAATGTTGCAACGCCTTTTTTAACTCCTATTAAGTTGACTATTGTCGTTTCGATGTTCCTGTCAGTACCTTATATTCTTTATCAAATATGGGCATTTATTGCTCCAGCACTGTATAAACATGAAAAACGACTTATTTATCCATTGTTACTTTCAAGTACATTATTATTTTATCTTGGTGTTGCTTTTGCTTACTATGTGGTTTTTCCGCTCGTATTTGGTTTTCTTGCTCACACCGCTCCAGAGGGAGTAACAATGGCAACAGATATTGCTAGTTATTTAGATTTCATTTTAACGATCTTTTTAGCTTTTGGTATTTGTTTTGAAGTACCAGTTGCCATTATTTTATTGTGTTGGGCTGGTATTACCACTGTTGATGATTTAAAAGAAAAGCGTCCTTATATTGTGGTTATCGCTTTTGTGATAGGAATGTTATTAACTCCACCCGATATGTTTTCACAGACATTGCTTGCCATTCCAATGATACTTTTATTTGAGGTGGGGTTGATTTGCTCTCGATTTTATGAGAAAAAACTGGTATAAATACCGTTGATGCTCGTTATTTAAATTAAAGGATACAAATATGAAAAAGTTAGTTATTTTACTTGTTGGCATTATCTTTGCTTTGCAAAGTTATGTTCAAGCGAAGTCTTGTAATGTCATTATTCATGCGAGTAAATCTCTTAAAACCACAAAAGATGAAGTACGTAAATATAAGCATTTTGATAATGTGACTATTTTAAAAAATAATGGGTGGTATCTTGTTTCTGTTGCAAGTCTTGATAAAAGTCTATCAGAAGGAATACTAGAAGAATGGAAAGAGCAAGAAATGATTCCAGAGGATAGTTTCTGTTCAGCTAAAAAATATGCAAGGGTGAATGGTAAGGCAAAGCAAGCGGTGGCGCCAGTAGCTAAAGTTAAGCATAAACCATCAAGTGTAGCGAAAGGTAAAGTTTGTAATGTTATTATCCATGCAAGTAAGTCTTTACAAACAACAAAAAAAGAAGTTCTTAAGTATAAGCATTTTGAGGATGTTTCCATCTTAAAGAATAATGGCTGGTATCTGGTTTCTGTTGCGAAACTTAATAAACAACAATCAAATGACGTATTAAAAAAATGGAAAACACAGGGGCAAATTCCACAGGATAGTTTCTGTTCTGCAGCAAGATATAGAACGGTTAATTTTAAGAGTAGTAATAAAGCGGTTCCAAAAGCGATTGAAACAGCAGAAAAAATAAATAAAAAAATGGCTCCAGCAGCCAAACCAGTGGTGCCAAAAGCAAAACAGGTTAAGCCTCAGAAAGCGACACCTAAGAATATAAAAAATAGTACTCAACCTCTGAGTCCTGATCACGCATTGGTGTTAGATTTTAATAAAAATATTAAGCAATATCAGAAAAATAAATTAAATCTTATTAATTTCTATAATAAGGCGAATAATTCGCTGGCTGTCACGTTACAATCACCAACACAGGATAATTTGTTACAGCATAAAAAATTAGTCAAAAGCTTACTTTTTGCAGAAAAGGCTTTGGTGGAATCTTACAAAGTGGTTGTTTCAAAATATCAAGCAAATGCAGATCGATTTACTAAAATTAAAGGTGTAGAGCAAATACCTGATTTCTTGAAAAATGAGAGAAATAATATTGATATAATTTCTAAAAAGATTTTAGAAATGAATCAAAGATTATGTCAAAGTAAGAGTATTAACTGTAAGTAAAAAAATAAGCAATATTTTATAAATTTATTATATTTTACTTAAGCGGTTATTTTTGCAAAAAAAGATGCGAAAGTAACCGCTTGTTTTTTCTTAAAATTAAGGAATAAAATGTTACAAGAACCTCAAAAAGCAGTGGTGATTTTTTCTGGTGGTCAAGACTCAACAACGTGCTTATTTTTAGCTATTCGTGAGTTTGGATTGAAAAATGTGGAGGTGGTTACATTCCAATATGGACAACGTCATAGTATTGAACTTAAAAAAGCAGAATGGATTGCACAGGATTTAGGTATCAAACAAACAGTTATTGATACTTCTGTTATTAAAGCAATTACCACGAATGCTCTAATGGATAATGCTGCGAAAATTGAATTAGACGGTGATAAACCTAATACCTTTGTTGATGGACGTAATGCTTTATTTCTCCTCTATACTGCGATTTATGCTAAAGGACAGGGAATAAAAACACTTTATACAGGGGTGTGTGAAACGGATTTTAGTGGCTATCCTGATTGCAGAGATGTGTTTATTAAGTCGATGAATGTCACTTTGAACCTTGCAATGGACTATAATTTTAATATTCGTACTCCTTTGATGTATCTAGATAAAAAACAAACGTGGGCGTTAGCCGATGAATTAGGTGCTTTTGATTATATTCGTGAGCATACGTATACTTGTTATATAGGGGTAGAAGGAGGTTGTGGTAAATGTCCAAGCTGTGAGTTACGTGAGCGAGGTTTAATGCAATATTTGGCTGAACGTAGTAGTCTATCCAGCAACTAAACTATTTTTGTAAATTTTTGTTAAGATCGTACCGCTTATTTTTTATTAGAGAACATTGTTATGCTAAACGTTATGCAAAAACCACTCGCTCTTTTTTTAATGGGACCTACCGCTTCAGGTAAAACGGATCTTGCCATTAAGTTACGACAGAATTTACCCGTTGAAATTATTAGTGTTGATTCTGCTTTAATTTATAAAGGAATGGATATTGGCACAGCAAAACCCTCTCAAGAAGAATTAGCCTTAGCTCCTCATCGCTTGATTGATATTATTGATCCTGCACAAAGCTACTCTGTTGCAAACTTTCGAGACGATGCATTAAAAGAAATGGCAGAAGTAACGGCTTCTGGTCGTATCCCTTTGCTGGTGGGAGGAACGATGCTTTACTATAAAGGATTGGTAGAAGGGCTTTCTCCTCTTCCCTCTTCTCAGCCTGAAATAAGAGCTGACATTCAACTAAAAGCTGAACAACAAGGGTGGGGAGAATTACATAAAGAGCTACTTAGCATTGATCCTATTGCAGGACAGCGTATTAATGAAAATGATAGTCAGCGTATTGGACGGGCTCTGGAAGTGTTTTATATTTCAGGCAGAACAATGACAGAGCTTACCGCTCAAAAAGGAGAATCATTGCCCTATGATGTACTACAATTTGCAATTACGCCACAAGATAGAGCCGTTTTACATAACCGTATTGAGCAACGTTTTCATAAAATGATAGCGTTAGGTTTTGAACAAGAAGTGGCACGATTATTCGAGCGCAAAGATTTACATATTGATTTACCCTCTATTCGGTGTGTGGGTTATCGCCAAATGTGGGAGTATTTACAAGGAGATATTTCTCTTGATGAAGCTATTTTTAAAGGAATTTGTGCCACTCGACAGCTGGCTAAACGTCAAATTACGTGGTTACGAGGTTGGAATAGTGAGATCGAATGGTTGGATAGCTTAGAATTAGATTATTCTTACAATCAAATGAAAAAGGCTATTGAGTTAAAATTATAAAAGCGTATAATTTTATTGATTAACGGTTTTTTTAATTTTTAATCATATTTATTCTTTCGTGTAAAACAATAATTAAAAGGAACGATTGTTATGGCAAAAGGTCAATCTTTACAAGATCCATATTTGAATTCACTTCGCCGTGAGCGCATTCCTGTTTCTATTTATCTCGTTAATGGAATTAAACTTCAAGGTCAAATTGAATCATTTGATCAGTTTGTGATTCTATTGAAAAATACTGTAAGTCAAATGGTGTATAAACACGCTATTTCGACAATTGTTCCAGCTCGAGCAATATCATACAATAATTCACAAAACTCGTCTCAGTCGCATAATCATACGGAATCTCAAGTTACTGCAACGAGCGCTGAATAATTTTAAAATAAGAAACATTTTGTAAAAACCAAACAGAGAGACTAATCTTTGTTTGGTTTTTTTATAGGTTTATTTTCTTTCTTTGTTAAAGCGTCTGGCTTGAGAAATTACATATCACTAAGTATTAAGAGGGAGTGATTAGTAACCTTCCGCATTAAAATCAGGTAAGAATTCGTTTGTTGCTAGACGTTTTACGACAGTATCAATTGAACCATCAGGGTGTAAAATTAATTCACGCCATCCTTGCGGAACTAAATCCAACGTAAAGTGGTGATTATTAGGTTTGAACTGGATACAGGTGGATGGTGTCGCTAAAATACGAATACCATTCCACATTCTATCCATCTCTTGATGAATATGTCCGTGTATTATTGCTTTCACCTTTTTATAAGGCTTTAATACTTCAGATAATTCGTGTGCATTACGTAAACTATGCTGATCAAGCCAAGTTGAATGGGTTGGCAGAATATTATGATGCAATGCAATTAATGTGTAATATTCATTATATTGAGTTAGTTTTTGTTCAAGCCATTGTAATTGGTAGGCATCTAAATTGCCGTGAGGCACACCATATACTTGACTATCAAGCAATAATATTTGCCATTTTTTGCCAATTAAAATGTGTTTCATTGGACTAATTTGAGGGTATTTATTCAGTACTTTTTCCATTTCTGGCTGATCGTGATTCCCCTGTAGCCAAAAAACAGGTTTTTTTAAGGGGGAAACGATTTCTGCAAAATCGTGATAACCCTGTTCATTATGATCTTGAACCAAATCACCCGTAGCGAGCACTAGCTCAAAAGGAAATTCACTGTCTAAGACAGCATCCAACACCGCGTGAAAGCTATGATAAGTATTCACGCCGAGAAGTTGCTCGTTTCTTTTTGCAAATAAATGAGTATCCGTAATTTGTAAAAGTCGGATACTTTCATTTGTATTCAAAGGATGATAAAAATAGTCCATAATTATGTTATATAAAAAAATATTCGACAATGCTATCAAATTTGTTACAAAAATCAGCTAGCAATCTTTATTTTTGTGAACTAGAGCAGATTTATTTTTTAAATTTGTGATAATTGAGTTGTAACCACTGTAATCCGAGAACTGCAATAACATTATCAATCTTGCCTTCTTCTATCCATTGGTAGGCCGTTTCACGAGAAACAATATGGACTAAAATATCTTCATTTTCTTCCTCTAAACCATAAATACCACCAACATTGGTTGTATCTACTAACCCTAAATAAATATGTAATTTTTCCACCATTCCACCAGGACTATCCCATACCGTTAAGGCGTGTTGAATATTTTCTATTTCTAATCCTGCTTCTTCTTTACTTTCACGAATAGCCACTTCTTCAGGGCTTTCATCTTTGTCTATCATTCCTGCAATTAACTCTAATAACCAAGGTGATTTTTTACTTTCAGGATCGTAGGCGCCAATTCTTATCTGTTCAATTAACACGACGTTATCTTTAACAGGATCATAGGCAATTAATGCTGAGGCGGCGCCTTTCATTAATAGTTCTCGACATACTTCACCACTCATTCCACCAGCATAAAGTTTATGACGGAAAAATACTTTCTTAAGTTCGAAGTGTCCTTTATAAACGGTTTCTTCTCGTAATATTTCAATATCTTTTTGATTAAATTGTAAAATGTTATTCATAATATTTCCTTGTTAACGTGATAAATAAGCGGTGAGATTGGATCTATTTTTTGCAATTTTCCATTGTGATGTTGTGAAACAGTGACTGTGCTGTTGGCTTCAAAAAAATAACATAAATAAAAAGAGTATTGCTTAAAAAAATGAAGCGTCCCTTTAGGGCAATAGTTGCAATAAATTGTTCTTGAAGAGGGAAAATGTTTGACGCTGTTAAGTTTTGCGATCCCTTCTCCTTGGGATTTTAGTACTGCTTCACGTAAACACCAACTTAAATAAAAATTATGTTCCAACTTTGTGGGGTCTGACAGTAATTCAGACTTTTCTTGTTCATCTGCGTAATAATCAAGTAGTGCTTTAAAACGGCGTTGTTTTTGAGGATGTTCAATATCTATTGCGACTGTTTTTTTTGTTTTAGAATAACAAAAGATAACGGCAACCCAATCACCAGAATGGCTGATATTAAAATCTACGTGAGAATGCTCTACAAAAGGGCGGCCATTTGGCATCTTTTGAATATTGTTAAGTAGATTTTTATCTAACTGATATTTTTCAAAAAGTTGTGTTAATAAAAATAATGCTGTTTGGCGACTTTTCCATTTCTGAATTTGACGAGAATTAAAATTAGGATCGATTGCAGGTACAGTTTTACTCCATAGATATTCATCATTGCGAGCAAACATAATCTCCAAGCGGTCAGATGCCATCAGTTTTTTACTCATTTTTATTATAAAAATGTCGCACTAAGTTGGAATAATTTTTCTATTTCATCAACTTGTCTTTGATCATTTAAGAATAATATTAAATGATCTCCTGCTAATATTTTTGTGCTTTTATGAGCAATGAATACGTCATTATCACGAAAGATTGCACCAACAATCGCACCTGGTGGCAATTTTAATTCCTGTACTTCTCTATCTACAACTTTAGAGGTTTCTTTATCGCCGTGTACAATAATTTCAAGCCCTTCAACCGTTCCTTGATTTAATGACGCAACTTTAACAATATCCCCTTTTCTCACATGAGTAAGTAATGTTGAAATCGTACTTTGTTGAGGAGAAATCACTAAATCAATAGCACCACCTTGAATAAGGTCTAAATATACATTACGTTGCACGAGAACGAGGGTTTTCTTTGCTCCCATTCGTTTAGCCAGTAATGCTGACATAATATTGGTTTCATCATCTTCCGTTAATGCTAAAAAAAGATCGATATTTTCGATATGTTCTTCAAATAGCAATTCTTTGTCTGATGCATTACCATTTAATACAAGGGTTTTAGAGAGTTTTTCTGCTAACTTTTCTGCTTTTTCAGCATCATTTTCAATGAGCTTCACACTACATTGATTTTCGAGGGCATTCGCTAATTTAGTACTAATATCGCCACCACCCACAATCATAATGCGCTTAGGCTGTTTTTCGAGGCGCTGTAATTCACTCATTATTGCTTTGATATGAGCTTTTTCACAGATAAAGAAGACATCATCATCGGCTTCAATAATGGTGGTAGCCTTTGGTACAATGGTTCTTCCTTGTCGAATAATAGAGATAATACGAGCCTCAATATGAGGTAAGTGATCTTTTAGTGCAGAAATAGGGTAACCAACTAAAGGACCGCCATAATAGGCCTTAATACTGACTAATGATATTCGATTATCCGCAAAATGAGCAATTTGTGATGCTCCAGAATAATCAATCAATTGGAAAATCTGCTCGGTAATTAGCAATTCAGGTGCAATGATATGATCGATAGGTAACACTTTGTTATTAAACAAAATATCACGTTCTCTTACATAGTCAGGATTACGAATGCGAGCAAGCTTAGTTGGAATTTTAAATAACGTAAATGCAATTTGACAGGCTATCATATTGGTATCATCGCTATTGGTTACCGCTACAAGTAAATCTGCGTCACTGGCTCCTGCTTCTCTTAAAATACGAGGAGAGGCACCATTGCCGTGAATAACCTGTAAATCGTGTTTGGCTTGAAGTCCTGCTAGCATTGCATCATTATCATCAATAATGGTAATTTCATTATCTCTAACTAAATTTTCAGCAAGACTTGAACCCACTTGCCCTGCACCTAAGATTATAATTTTCATATTAACTCTTTTTATTCACTATCAGTTTTTATTAACTTCGCATAAAAGAAACCGTCTCCACCCTGTGAATGAGGGAAAAATTGTTTCATCAGTGCTTTTTCACCATTAAAATTCATTTCGACTAGTTTAGCATTGTGATTATTTTCAATAAAGCGTTGAATTTGATCACAGTTCTCATCAGGCAAAATAGAACAAGTTGCATAAAGCAACGTACCGTTTGGTTTTAAACGTTGCCACATCGCATTCAGAATTTTCCCTTGAAGTTTGACTAATTCCGCAATATCACTTTCTTGACGTAACCATTTAATATCAGGATGACGGCGAATAATCCCCGTTGCGGAACAAGGAACATCCAATAAAATACGATCGAACATCACCTCTTTTTCTAACCATTGATCAGGCTGACTGGCATCACCACACACTATTTTAGCCGTTTGATTTAAGCGCTGTAAGTTCTCACTCACCCGTTTTAAACGGTTTTGCTCAATATCTAAAGCTATTACTTTAGCTTGAGGCGCTTGTTCTAAAATATGAGTGGTTTTCCCCCCTGGTGCAGCACAGGCATCTAAAATTAATTCATTATTTTGAGGTTCAAGTAATATTGCTGCCCACTGGGCGTGTCCATCTTGCACCGTTGCCCAACCTTTATCAAAATCAGGCAGTTGTGATACTGCCACAGGATGATTAAGCATAATTGCACAATCAGGCACTGCACAAGCGGTCACATCTTTATCAATTTTTGCAAAATTTTCATTTAATCGTACCGCATACTCTTCTTTTGTAGAATAGTGAGCATTCACTCGCAACCACATTGGCGGACGTTCATTATTTGCATCAATAATTTTACGCCAATTTGGATAGGCTTTTTTCAATTTATTCACCAACCAGTCAGGGTGATTAGTCTGCCAATGTTTATCTACTTTCGCCAAAATATTCTCTTGCTCTCGTAGAAACTGACGTAACACACCGTTTATCAAGCCTTTAAAACTCTCTAATTTTAATGCTTTACTTGCATTAACCACTTCGCCCACTGCTGCGTGAGTAGGCACTCGCATATATAAAATTTGGTATAATCCTACCAATAACAAGCAATGCACCAAACGTGTTTTACCTTTCAACGGCTTGGTAACTAATAAGCGGATAATCCACTCTAAACGAGACAATTCACGACATACTCCAAAAGTAATTTCTTGTACAAAAGGGACATCTTTTTCAGTCAATTTGGGTTGAGCTTCCACCATTAACGCCGAAAGGGATTGCCCTTTATCTAATACTTGTAAAATAAGCTGTGCTGCCACCGCTCGAGATGATTGTTTTTTCATTGAAACTCTATCTAAATTTATTGTGATTTTATCTTGAATATCGTTCGCTAACTTTACCATTTTTTTAGGTGTAATTATAGCGGTAAGATTTTAGTGATTTTTTGCAAATAGGATGCCAACTTAGCACCCTATTTGTTTATTTACGATAAGATCTTTCCAGCTTGAAACCAATCACTGCGTCCATTTAAGAAATCTTGGATCATCATTGGTTTTTTGCCCTGTGGTTGTAGTTGGGTAATATTTAATACACCTTGTTGAGTGGCGATTTGAATACCTGTTTTATCTACATTTAAAATGGTGCCAGCAGGTTTATCTTGATGATCTAATACATTGGCTTGATAAATTTTTACTCGTTCTTCTTTGCCGTTTATTTCAATTATCAAATAAGCAATAGGGGCAGGATTGAAGGCTCGAATGTTACGCTCTAATTGAATTGCGGTTAAACTCCAATCTAATTTTGCTTCTTCTTTGGTAAGTTTTTCAGCATAATTGGCTAAGTCATCTTGTTGTTTTTGTGGCGGATATTTGCCATTTTCTAAATTATCTAACACTTCTAATAAAGCAGGTGGAGCAAGATTTGCTAGTTTTTCATAAAGACTTGCAGAGGTTTCCTTTTCATCAATAGGGGTGGTGACTTTGTATAACATATCACCAGTGTCTAACCCTTTATCCATTTGCATAATGGTAACACCTGTTTTTTTATCGCCTGCCCAAATAGCACGTTGAATTGGGGCTGCACCACGCCAGCGTGGAAGCAATGAGCCGTGTACATTTAAGCACCCTAAACGAGGGGCATTTAATACTTCTTCTGGTAAAATCAATCCGTAAGCGACCACCACCATTACATCAGCATTCAAGGCTTTTAATTCAGCTTGAACCTCTTCATTACGTAAAGTTTTTGGTTGATAGACAGCTAAGTTGTTTTCAAGGGCTAGTTGTTTAACAGGACTGGCTTGTAATTTTTTACCACGTCCAGCTGGTTTATCTGGCTGAGTATAAACTGCGACAATATTATGTTCGGAGTTGATTAAATGTCGTAAATGTTTAGCTGCAAAATCAGGGGTGCCAGCAAAAATAATATTGAGTTTTGTCATTCTATTTTTCTCTGTTAAGTTATTGTTTTAAAATGATAATAAGCGGTGTGATTTGAACAAAAATTTGCAAATTTTGTATAACATCATACCGCTTCAAAGTTAAATTATATTAAACTCTTTCAATGCAAATAATACACCATCTTCCCAAATTGGCTTGGTGACATAATCTGCTAATTTTTTTAACTCTTCTTCACTATTTCCCATTGCCACACCAAAACCAACACTGGAAAGCATTTCAAGGTCATTTAAGCCATCACCAAATGCCATTGCATTTTTGATATCAATATTAAAATAAGCAAGCACATCTTGAATTCCTTTTGCCTTAGAGTTTGTTTTATCTAAAATATCAACAGCTTTAGGGTGCCAACGTACTTCTTTTAAATCATCACCAAATAATCCTGAGTCTTTGACCTCTTGAGAACGCTCTTGTGGATAAAAGGCTAACATTTGCATAATATCATTGTGTTTATAATGTTCAGGATCAACAATATAATCTTTTTTAATTGGCTTCAGAGCTTCAATCACTTCAGCAGTATTATTAGACACAGCAAATTGTTCATTGGTCACAAAACCATACTCAATATTTAAATCTTTCAGCTGTTTAACTACGGCTTCCATTCGTGCGATTGGAAGAGTATATTTACTAATCATTTCATTTTTATAACGATTATGTTGTCCGTTAATGGTGACAAGCAGTTCAAA
Organism: Pasteurella skyensis; assembly: GCF_013377295.1. Classification (NCBI taxonomy): domain Bacteria; kingdom Pseudomonadati; phylum Pseudomonadota; class Gammaproteobacteria; order Pasteurellales; family Pasteurellaceae; genus Phocoenobacter; species Phocoenobacter skyensis. The sequence goes on from NZ_CP016180.1 coordinate 2,229,828, forward strand.
ACCATCTTCATTTATAAAAGGTCTTAAAGGAATCGGAAAAGCACCAAAACAACGCCCAGTTGCAATAGCGGGAATAATCCCCTTGGCTTTTAGTTTTGGAATAACTTCTTTAAAAATACTCTCTGGAATACGGGTTTCTTTTTTATAGTAAAGGGTATCGTCAATATCAAAAAAAACAATTTTAATTGGGTAGTTTAAATTATTCATTTTTTCTCCTTGCTGAATATCAGTATATTTTAGGCTTTTTCTCGATCTAGGTCACAAAAAATTTTACTTTTTTTGATTTTTATTCTTTATTATTCGTTTTATTTTAATTTGATAAATATGAATATTGGACAGTTTCGTTGTTTTCAGTGTGAAAAACCATTAGCAATCAGCCATCACGGTTTTTGTAGTCATTGCTATAAACAGATTGAGCAATCTCCTTATTGTGGTTGCTGTGGTTCGCTATTGTTAGAGAATAGCTTAGGCTGTGGAAATTGTTTACAAGACGAACCAAAATGGCATAAATTTGTGCAAATTTGTTGGTATAAGTCACCGCTTACCCATTGGATTGCTGATTTTAAATTTCATCAATGTTATTATTTAGATCAACCTTTAGCAAGATTGTTATTATTAGCCATTACGAAAGCCAGAAGAGAGCATTTTTTAACATTACCAGAAGTGATTATCCCTGTTCCTTTGTATTGGCAACGCCATTGGAAACGTGGTTATAATCAAGCAGAATTATTAACTGAGCCTCTTTCAAAATGGTTAAATATTCCAATGGATACTGACTGCTTAACAAGAGTAAGATCAACCATTCCACAGCGAGAGCTTTCTGCTCAAGAACGTAGAACAAATTTAAAAAAAGCCTTTTGCTATCAACCTATAAAACCCTATAAAAGCGTGGCAATTGTGGATGATGTCGTCACAACTGGCTCAACTATTAATGCTATTTGTGTGGAGTTATTAAAACAAGGTGTGAAGGAAATACAGGTTTGGACGCTATGCAGGGCATAACTTTGACTTTCAACACTACCCTTATTCTATTTATACCTATGGTTGTAAATATATTTTCCCACAGTATTTTCCTGCAATTCCGCCAATTTTAGACATTTCCTGTTGAAACTCATTATAAGAAATACTGTTTGAATTATATCTTTGCTCTAAATGACTTTTATCAAATTCTTTAATCATCTCTATTTGCATACATTGACAAAATGGTGTTCTATCTATATTTAATATTCGAACTATAGTATCTAATTTATGATCAGCCATACACAGTTGATATGTGAATTGACCGAGCTCTTGTTTCATTTTTAAGCCATTTTCTACTGCATAAGATACGTTTGCAAGTAATAATAGACCATAAAATACTTTTCTCATTTTTGTATTCTTTAAATATATATTAAGACATTCGCCCATTTTCAATTTCAATTACTTGATCACAAATTGCCATTGTTGAGGCTCTGTGGCTCACTAGAATAATCAGTTTATCCTGTTTTACTTTTTGTAACGATTGTAAAATGATCGCTTCGTTTAAGCTGTCTAAGTTACTGGTCGGTTCATCAAGTAAAATGATCGGGGCGTTATGCAAGAACGCACGAGCGATGCCAATACGCTGTTTTTCGCCGTCTGATAAATTGTTACCAAGCTCGGTAACTTTGGTCTCGTAGCCTTCTGGTAAGCTCATAATAAAATTATGTAATGACGCTTGTTTAGCGGCTTCGATCACTTGTTCTTTGGTTGCCGAGCGGTTTGCCATTAGGATATTTTCATAAATACTTTCGTTGAAAATATAGGTTTGTTGTGTGATGTAAGCGATATGGTCACGCAAACTTGTGGTGTTAATTTGTGGCAAAGCGGTCTGATTTATGGTGATTTTTCCACTTTGTGGATCATAAAAACGCATAAGCAGTTTTAATAGCGTACTTTTACCACTTCCGCTACGTCCGTGAATACCCACGATTTCACCTTTATTTATGGTTAAATTAAGATCCGATAAAATCTTCTCATCTTCATAAGCAAAACTTAAATTTTCTACTGTGATTTGTTCAACGTTATCTAAATCAGTGCTATTTACAATATCTTCTAAATCTGGGGTTTCATTAAGTAAACTTAATACTCGCTCACCACTGGCGAGGGTTTGCAATAAGTTATTTGATAAATTACTTAATGCAATCACAGGTCCATAGCTAGACATCAGTAAAATAACGGCTACCAATAAGCCAGCGAAATCAATTTGTTGATAATAATATAGAATCAAACCTGCAAATAAAATCACAATATTAAAAGCAGATACAGCAATCTCGGTGTAAGAACGGACTTTTCCCTCTTGTTGTTTAATTTTCAAAAAGGCTTGATCAATTTTTTCACTACGCTGATTGATTTCATCCAAACGAGGTTCTTCATTACCGAATAACTGTAACTCTTTCATTCCTCGTATACTATCAAGGAAGTAATCATTCATTTCACCCACTAATTCACGGTATTTACGTCCATCTTCACGTGCCATTTTTGTGGTAATCACAGGTAAAATAAAACCGATTGTGATGTAAGCTAAAAAGGCAATAAGCGTAAACCAAATTGAAATATGAGCGAACACCATTAATAGTAGTGACGAAGTGATAAAGGCGATCATTATTGGTGCGATAGTGTGAGCATAAAAGACTTCCAATAACTCAATATCATTAGTGACCAAAGAAACAAGCTGTCCTGATTGCTTATCTTGTAATTTTACAAAAGCTAATTTACGCAATGCAGTAAATACTTTTTCACGCAACAATGCCAATAATTTAAAGGCGATATAATGCCCTGACATTTGCTCTAAGTAACGCAATAGTCCACGAGAAACCGCCAAGACAATCAAGATCATCAGCACGCTGCGCAATTCTAAGTGCATTTGAAAATCAAGCAAACTGGCTAACCCCATAGCACCAAGTACCATTATAAAAATAGCAGAAAGGAAGCCCAATACACCCGTAATGATGGTGAAACTCATAATATGAGCCAGTGGCGTGACCAATTTTAATAAATGCCACATAATCACAAATCCATTTTTACGCATTATGATTACCTCCATTTCTGATACTTTCTAAATTCTGTTGCTGATTAAACATCTCCGCATAAATTCCTTTTTTATCCATTAGCTGATGATGATTGCCTTGTTCAGCAAGCTCACCTTGTTGTAAAACAAAAATATTATCTGCCCATACTGCATTAGCTAAACGATGTGAAATCATCACAATGGTTTTTTCTGCTTTTAATTTTTGGATAAAATTCAAAATAATTTCTTCACTTTCTACATCAATATTGCTGGTTGCTTCATCAAAAATATATAAATCCGCATTGTGTAGTAAGGCACGAGCAAGGGCTAAGCGTTGAATTTGTCCGCCAGATAGATTACTCCCTCTGCTTAATAATTCCATTTCTAAACCGCCATTTTCACGCACAAAATTGGCTAAATTAACTTGCTCTAAGGTTTGATAGATTTGCTCATCACTTGCATCTAAATTTGCCATTAACATATTTTCTCGCAAACTACCTTTAAAAATATAGGAGCTGTGGCTTACGAGTGAAACGTGTTGATAGAAAGAGTGGCGTTCTACATCTTGAATTTCTTGACCGTTAAATAAAATTTGTCCTTGTTGAGCTTTATAGAAGCCCATTAACAGTGAAACTAAGGTTGATTTTCCACAACCACTTTTACCGACAAAAACCGTTAATTGTTTTGGCTGAATGGTTAAATTCAAACCGTTAATAGCTTGTTTTTCAGAGGAGTAAGCAAAATGTAAGTTTTGAATTTCAATAGAAATTGCATTTTTTGCTGAAAATGTGACCGCTTGTTTGTTTTCTTCTACTGGCGTATCTAACAGAGTAAAAATTTTATCTGATGCGGCTTTACCATTCATTGCTACGTGGAAGAATGACCCCAGTAAACGTAATGGAATAAAAAATTCTGATGAAAGTAAAATAAATAAAATAACGCCAAAGATACTTAAATTACCGTCTTGATATTGTAATAGAGCAGTTAAAATACCAATGGCAGCACCACCATAAGCCAGTAGATCCATAATAGAAACAGAATTTAACTGCATTGTTAGTACTTTCATTGTAATAGTACGAAAATGCTCAGCTTCCTTATCCATTTTTTTAGATTTATACTCATCATCTTGATAAATTTTTAAGGTAATCAAACCTTGTAAATTATCTAAAAAGCTACTACCAAGACCCACATAAATAGACCAATATTTACTTAATAATTTTTTAGCAATTTTATTAACTGCAATAATGGACATTGGAATTAAAGGTACACAGACCAATAAAATCAAAGCTGTTGGTGTATTAAAGAAGACTAAAAAAGTAAATAAGGTTAAAGGAGCCAGTAAACTATAAAAAAGCTGAGGCAAATAACGACCGAAATAGATTTCTAGTTGTTCCACACCTTCTGAGGCAACTTGAATAACTGATGATGTGGACTGTTGATTAACCTGATTTAATGGCATTGAGGCAAGTTTTTGAAAAATTAGCGTTCGCAATTTATGTTTTACATCAGTACTTGCTTTATAAGAGGCTTTTACTGACATTTTTCCAGCAAAGGATCGGATGACAAGGGCAATAACCAAAACAATGGCATAAAAAATACCACCGATTAAGCTTAATGCTCCCTCAAAGGCTTGCTGTAAACAATAGGCAAACACTGCTGCACTAATAATGCCACCAATTAATACCAACCAGTTCCATAGCACCGTTACTGCAATCCATTTTTTACTGTTTGTAACCGTACCAATCAAGCGTTTATCAATCATCATAAAATAGTTATCCTTAGGCTTTAATGATTTCTCATTGACTAATTTATAAGTTGCGACTCTTTTTTGCGATCAATGAAATTTTGTAAATTTTTGAATAAATGTCACCGCTATATTCGATTTGTTTAAGTATTTACCATTATTTGCGAGATTCTATCTAATTCTTCATCACGGATAGTCATTACTTCACACCCATCTTTAGTGACAATAATTTGGTGTTCATATTGAGCCGAGTGGCTACGATCTTTGGTTTTTACTGTCCAGCCATCGCCCATTAAACGAACCTCTTTTTTTCCTGCATTAACCATAGGTTCAATGGTGAATACCATTCCTTCTTGTAAAATGACGCCACCATCATCGCCATAGTAATGCAATACTTGTGGATCACAATGGAATTCTACACCAATACCGTGTCCGCAATACTCTCGAACCACTGAGAATCCTTGTTTTTCTACGTAAGTTTGGATCACTTTACCAATTTGATTTAAACGAATACCTGGTTTGACAGTTCGTAATGCAATATAGAGAGACTCTTGTGCAACTTCACATAGACGTTTGCTTTTAATCGGCGGTTCACCGATAAAATACATCTTAGAATTATCGCCAAAGTAACCATCTTTTATAACGGTCACATCAATATTGACGATATCCCCTTTTTTTAATTTTTTATTATCACTTGGAATACCGTGACAGATGACTTCATTGATTGAAATACAGACAGACTTTGGAAATCCATGATAGTTTAAGCAGGCAGGAATAGCGTGTTGTTCATTTACGATATAGTCGTGACAAATTCGATCTAATTCACCTGTAGTTACCCCTTCTTTTACATAGGGTTCAATCATTACTAAAACATCAGACGCTAATTTACAGGCAATACGTAATTTTTCAATTTCTGCCCCTGTTCTAATAGGAATATTATTCATTAATCATTTACCTTTTTTAACAAAATTCATCTAAAAAACGATAATAACGAGTACCAATAAATAAGGCTGCCTTTTTAATCATTTTTCCCCCAAAGAGACTAGGTACTTTTAAATGTTCAAAAAGTGCAAGCCGTTCATCATTACCGCAAATCGCTTCACTGATAATTCTACCTGCTAATCCAGTTAATGCAACTCCGTGCCCTGAAAAACCTTGAGCAAAATATAAATTTGGTTTAATTCGACCTAAATGAGGGACGGAGTTAAGCGTCATATCAATAGGACCTCCCCAACCATAGTCAATGCGAACATCTTCAAGGTGAGGAAACACGAGCAGCATATTATTGCGCATTTTATCGATAATATTTTTCTTATTACTTGAGTCGCTACCAAACAGTAGTCGGTTATCTGCACTTAAACGGTAATAATCGAGTAGATAGTTATTGTCACACACGGACATTCCATTGTTAATAATAGAATCTGCTACTTGTTGTTCTAAAGGCTCTGTAGCAATAATAAAACTTTCTACAGGTAAAATTTTATTAGCAATACCAAAATGAATTTTTTTAGATAAATTTGAAATATAAGCATTGGTTGCTAATACAACATCGTTAGCTATTACCGTTGCTTTATCGGTTTTGATGGCGACATTTGTTTTTGATATGTCGATATCAAGAACAGGGGATTGTTCATAAATTTGGACACCCAGTGTTTGGCAGGCTTTTGCTAAACCTAAGCAATAGTTTAGTGGATGTAAATGCCCTGAGCGTTCATCAAATAGTGCACCCACGTAAACATCACTGCCCAAATGTTGTTGTAATTGTTTTTTATCCCAAATAGTTGAGTATTTGTAATCAAAAAGATCTCGAGCAACCCTTTCTGAAAGAATGAGTTCTTCCATTCGACGTTCGTTTAATGCCAGAGTCGCATAACCCTTTTTCCAATCACATTGAATATTATATTTTTCGATTCTTTCTTGAATAATATCTAATGCTTCAATGGACATATCCCAAATTTGACGTGTTTTTTCCAGTCCAATTTTTTCAATATAAGATTCTATACCTTCTTCAAAACCATTAATCGCTTGACCGCCACTGCGTCCTGATGCTCCAAATCCAACCCTTGCACCTTCAAGTACAATGACATTTTTGCCTTGCTCCGCAAGTTCTAAAGCAGTAGATAACCCTAAAAATCCGCCACCAATAATACAGACATCAGCAGTTTGATTTTTAGATAAATGGGGAAAGTCTAAATGAATATTTTTAGTATCTGAATAATACGTTTTTATATGTTCTTGATATGCGAAGTTGAGCATAAAAAATCACTTTGTTAAGAATAAGGTATTGAGCATTGAAAGAAAAATGGCGCACCCAAGAGGAGTCGAACCTCTAACCGCTCGGTTCGTAGCCGAGTACTCTATCCAATTGAGCTATGGGTGCGTATCTGAGACATAATAATTAAAATGGCGCACCCAAGAGGAGTCGAACCTCTAACCGCTCGGTTCGTAGCCGAGTACTCTATCCAATTGAGCTATGGGTGCGTATTTTAAATTACAAAATGGCGGTGAGAGAGGGATTCGAACCCTCGATGGAGTTTTTGACCCCATACTCCCTTAGCAGGGGAGCGCCTTCAGCCTCTCGGCCATCTCACCACGTTTGTGGGCGGAGATAATACTAGAATCTTTAAATATGTCAAATGCTTTTTGGTGGTTTTAATTTTATTTGATGGATTACTAGGCAAAATTTATTATTTTGTCATTATTGCGATAAGCTTCTCTGTAAAGGCAAGAGAATTTTCCCAGTGAGCATTGTGTCCTGCATTTTTAATAATTTGATAATTAAGCTGATATTGTTTTGCTTGTTGTACAAATTTTTGGTCTCGTTCTCCAATTAAAAAATAAATATTTGAGAGATTTTTAATTTTATTTAATAAAAAAGATTGTTTGGCAAGGCTGGTTGCTTGGAGCATTTTTGCTATTTTGTCGCTCTTATTATGTTTACGTTTTGTGATTAATTCATTTTTTTTTGCAAAATGTAGATCAGAAAATACCGCTTGTTGATACCAATCTTGTAATACATTTTCAATATTTTCGTTCTCAAAACGTTGGATCCAATGTAAATCATTTTGCCAACGTTGTTGTCGTTGTTGCTCTGTAGGTAAACCAATATTGGCGCCTTCAACAATAGTTCCAATTAAAAAAGGATTGTTTATGAATAAGTTATAATGTAATGCAATTCGTCCACCTAAAGAATACCCTACCAACCAAAAAGGTTGTGTTAATTGTTGTAAAGTGTGATGGAGCTGTTGGCAAACATCCTCAAAGTTATCACAAGAGACATCTTCACTCTTTCCGTGATAAGGTAAATCAATGGTAAGCGGTACGATTTGTGGAACATGTTGCAAATTTTTGAGTACTTCCCCCCAATCTTGTTGCGAGCCGAGTAATCCGTGTAAAAATACCACAGGAATCTGTGCGTTACTTTTTTGTGAGTGATGCCATTGAAATGCTAACATTAGGCGATTGAGGCTCGTGCAATTTGTTTGGCAATAGCTTGATATAAGCTACTACCCTCTTGTTCATTCACTTTAATTTCTACCAAAGTAACGCCTTTATGAATATAGGCTTGCATTAATTTGGTTTTTAAGTCTGCCCAAGTAAAAGGTCGTATGTAATCAATACCAAACATTGCGGCGACTTGAGAAAATTCAAAACTATGAGAGGCTCGATAGTATTTTGCTTTTACTTTTGGATCAACAGGTAAAGTATCGAAAATTGCCCCACCGCTGTTATTGATGATAAATAATATTGTTGGGTGATGAATTTGACGTAACAGTGCAATAGAGTTGAGATCGTGTAATGCAGATAAATCACCAATTACCCCCACCGTTGCTTGCTCGCTTCCTTTAGCAATACCTGCCATTGTGGCAATCAACCCATCAATACCACTTGCGCCTCTGTTGGTATGAATAGGATAACCTTCAGGGAGTTTACACAATCCGTCAACTAATCTTACAAATAAACTATTGCCTATAAAAAGATGTCCATTTTTTGGCAACACTTCTTCAATGTAGTGTGCTAACGCTGCTTCGCTGAGATTACCACCAATTTGTTTTTTGATGAAACCATCACAAAACTCTGAAAGTGCTAGAGGTTCTAGTAGCCATGGCTTTTGACGTAACGGGGGATGAACTCGTAAGAAATGATGTGCTTTTGCAACAAAACGAGTTTGTGGTTTAGCATTTTGGTTTAAGTAATCAGTATGTTCATCGACAACCCAAAACTCGCCTTGAAAATCAGCTAATAATTGATTTACTCGTTTACTGACTATTTGTGTTCCAAATTGGATAATTATATCAGCTTGTAATAATCGCTCGTGTACAGTTTTATTTGCAAGCCAAATATCGGCATAAGGTAAACTGGCATTAATAGACGATTGTACATCACTGATAAGACACCAGCCTAAGGTTTCAGCCCACGTTTTTAAGCCTGAGCTTTGTTCAGGAGATAATTTTCCGACAATAATGATCCCTTTTTGGCTTCTCCAGTGATCCCAATTTCGATGCATAATCACTTCTTTGTGTATTTTTTGCTGATCCAACCATTTTTTATCTGTTTGTGTTAGCCACTGTTTCACTGGATTAAGCCAAGGTTCTTCCGCAATAGCATTTTCATCAGCTTCATATAACGGTTCTGCAAAAGGGGCATTAATATGTATTACACTAGAGTGCTGTTGTTGAATGTTACATATTTTTTCTACTACAGAGACTAACCAATTAGCACTATAATCACGGCTTGGTTTAGGTAAATTTAAACTTTCAATAGGGTATGAACCAAATATTCCTTGCTGTTGGATTGCTTGATTTGCGCCACAATCGATGAGTTCAAGGGGGCGATCCGCAGATAACACAATTAATTTATGATGAGTAATACTTGCTTCAATCACCGCTGGGTATAAATTTGCGACAGCAGTTCCTGACGTGACAATAACAGCAACGGGAGTATCTGTAGCTTTAGTTATACCTAATGCAAAGAAGCCTAAACTTCGCTCATCAAAATGAGTATGGCATTGGATTAAGCGCTGTTGTTGTAATTCTAATGCTTCCAATGTTAAGGGCGTTGAGCGAGACCCTGGAGCAATACAAATGTGTTTTACGCCATAGCCTAACAGTGCATTTAGGATCACTCTTGACCACGAACGATTAAAGGTACTGGTTATATTCATTATTATTGACCTATTAATGTAAAAAATATTTCGCTTATCATATAACAACTTTTTCTAACTGCCAAACAAGCAGTAAGATTTATACAAAATTTTGCAAATTTTTAGTTAAAAATATATGATAAGCGTCTATTTTATATAATATTGAGGCGATCGTAATGAAAAACCAACTGACACACCGAGTAGATGAAATTGTAGAATTACTTGGAGAACATTGGCGTAAAGAACCAGATTTATCCTTGATGGATTTTTTGACAAAATTGGCCGCAGAGGTGGGTAGGCCGAATGATTTGGTTGCATTAACCGATGAAGTGTTAATTTATCAATTAAAAATGCGAGGCACGAGTAGTGATACTGTTATTCCCGGTATTAAAAAAGACTATGAAGAGGATTTTAAAACAGCATTATTGAAAGCTCGTGGAATTTTAAAAGATTAAGGTTGTCTCAGTAATACATTACTTTTTAGGATAGATTTAAGATGAAAAAATTATTAAAAATAAGCACTATTGTACTGGCTAGTTTAATTTCTTTTAATACAACAGCTTTTGAACCAACATTGGATAAAGATTATGTTGAAATAAATCAAGCCCCAGTTATTCAAAAAGAGGTAGTAGAGTTTTTCTCTTTTTATTGCCCTCATTGTTATGATTTTGAGATAACCTATAAAATTCCATCTCAAATTAAAGAGCAGTTATCAGAAAATGTTGCATTAAAGCAATATCACGTGAGTTTTTTAGGCGCTCAAGGTAATAATTTAACACGAGCTTGGGCGTTGGCTATTGCTCTTGGTGTAACGGATAAAGTCAAAATACCTCTGTTTGATGCTGTTCGTATTCAAAATATAAATTCAATGAATGATATTCGAGATGTGTTTATTCAAAATGGCATTTCAGAGAGTCAATTTGATGGTGGCATTAATAGTTTTGCGGTGAATGGATTAGTCGCAAAACAGCAAAATTTAGCAGAATCGTTAAATGTACAGGGTGTCCCTGCATTTTTTGTTAATGGTAAATACAAGGTGCGTAATGAAGGATTTGCGGATACCAAGAGTATAGACGATTTTATTCAAAGATATGTCAAAACGGTAACAAACTTATCTTCAATGTAATCATTGTTTTATTTTTGTAAAAATAAAGTTTTATTCTGTGATATATATCAAAAATAAAAAAGAAACTGTTTGCTTTTGAATGAACAAGTTTTATAAAATAAGATGTGACTTAGTTTTATGGTTTAGGAAAAAGCAAAATGGATTTTAAAAAGCGGTTGTATCACAGTATAAGTAAACGAAGGAAACATAATTTGCATAGTGGTATAGGTTGTATTTATACTCACCTTTATTTTTCAGCTTATTTTAGTACATTATTACGGTGTCTAAATAGACTTCAAGTACCAGATATTGTGTGTAATATACTCATCAAAATAAACAATCTGCTTCAAGCCCTTTCAAAACAATTATATTCATTTATTTTTCATACTTCCCCCATAAAATATCTAGCCCAGTGTTCTCAGTTCTATTGTATAGCTAGTCTATATATTAGCTTGAATCAACGGATTTTTAGCTATAAAAACAAGAGAAGTAAATTAAGGATATAATTTTTAATTTAAAATATGTAACTTTCATTAATATATTAACGTAATAAAACGCCAGTGGAGAATTATAATGACTAACTTAGTATTACAGAGTGAAATTGATGCATTTTTTGAGGGAAAACATTCGGATCCCTTTTCAGTATTAGGTATACATAAAACCCAGAATGGTGTTGAAATTCGTTGTTTATTGCCAGATGCAAGTCGTGTATTAGTACAAGATTCTCAAACAGAAGAAATAATAAGTGAGTTAAACAAAGATGATGAACGAGGATTTTTTTCAGCAGTTATTCCTAAACAAGATATTTTTAATTATAGATTGCAGGTTTATTGGGGTATAGATTCTCAAATTATAGAAGATCCTTATCGTTTCCCATCAATGATCGAAGAGTTAGATAAGTGGTTGTTTTCAGAAGGAACACATCGTCGTCCTTATGAAATTTTAGGTGCGCATTTTACGAAGAGTGATGGTGTTGAAGGAGTCAACTTTAGGGTTTGGGCTCCTAATGCAAAACGAGTATCAGTGGTAGGTGATTTTAACTATTGGGATGGACGTCGCCATCCTATGCGTTTTCATATAGATAATGGTCTTTGGGAGCTTTTTGTACCTAATGTTTCACGTGGACAGTGTTATAAATTTGAAATGGTCGATTGTAATGGACGATTACGCTTAAAAGCCGACCCTTATGCATTTTCTTCACAATTACGTCCTGATACTGCTTCTCAAATTAGTGTCTTACCTGAAAAAATTTCTATGACAGAGTCTCGTCGTAAAGCCAATCAGCAGAATCAACCAATCTCTATTTACGAAGTTCATCTTGGCTCTTGGCGTCGTAATTTAGAAAATAATTTTTGGTTAAATTATGTTGAAGTTGCTGATGAATTAATTCCTTATGTTAAAGAGATGGGATTTACTCATATTGAATTTTTACCTCTTTCAGAGTTTCCTTTTGATGGTTCTTGGGGGTATCAGCCGATTGGCTTATATTCACCAACTAGCCGTTTTGGAACTGCTGAGGATTTTAAATACTTGGTTGATAAAGCACACGAAGCAGGTATTAATGTTATTTTAGATTGGGTACCTGGACATTTTCCTAGTGATAGTCACGGGTTGGTTGAATTTGATGGAACTGCACTCTATGAACACGCAGATCCTAGAGAGGGATTTCATCAAGATTGGAACACCTTGATCTATAACTATGGTCGTCGAGAGGTGAAAAACTTTTTGGCAAGTAATGCCTTATATTGGCTAGAACGTTTTGGATTAGATGGTATTCGTGTTGATGCTGTTTCTTCAATGATCTACCGTGATTATAGTCGAGCGGAGGGAGAATGGATTCCTAATATTTATGGTGGTCGTGAAAATTTAGAAGCGATTGACTTTTTAAAATATACCAATTATCTCATTGACACTGAGATGAATGGTGCTCTTTCCATTGCAGAAGAATCCACTTCGTTTAGTGGAACGACTCACTCCTCTCAAGAGGGTGGGTTAGGTTTTCACTTTAAATGGAATATGGGATGGATGAACGATACTTTATCCTATATGCAAAAAGATCCTATTTATCGTAAATATCACCACAATCAAATGACTTTTGGGATGATGTATCAGTATAGTGAGAATTTTGTATTACCGCTTTCCCATGATGAGGTAGTACACGGAAAATCCTCTCTACTTGGAAAAATGCCGGGTGATACTTGGCAGCAGTTCGCTAATCTTCGTGCTTATTATGGTTATATGTGGGGTTATCCTGGTAAAAAATTATTGTTTATGGGTAACGAATTTGCACAAGGAAGAGAATGGGATTACCAAGAAAGTTTGGATTGGTTCTTGTTAGATGAAAATCACGGTGGTGGTTGGCATAAGGGAGTTCAGAGTTTGGTCAAAGACTTAAACCATCTTTATACTCAAAATGCTTCTCTTTTTGAATTAGATAACAATCCACAAGGGTTTGATTGGTTAGTCGTAGATGATGCTCAAAATTCTGTATTTGCTTTTGAACGCCGTAGTTCCAAAGGTGAGCGTATTATTGTAATCAGCAATTTTACTCCTACTCCACATCATCATTATCGTATTGGTGTGAATGAGGAGGGGACTTATAGTGAAATTTTTAACTCTGATTCAAAATACTATATGGGTTCAAATATGGGAAACTTGGGTGAGATAGTGGCAGAAAATATTGAGAGTCACGGACGATCACAATCTGTCAATGTATCTATTCCACCACTGGCAACAATCTATTTAAAGTTAAATAAGTAATAATTGGAATAGAGTTCTTATAAGTAAAGAAGAATAACAATGAAAAATATAACACTTGGCAAACCTTATCCTTTAGGTTGCACCGTTCGTAGAAAGAAAGGATTAAAAGGGTTTAATTTTGCAATTTTTTCATCACAAGCTACCGCTGTAGAATTGTGTATTTTTGATGAAAGTAATAGGCAAGAGATTCGTTTACCTATGTATCGAACAGAAGATATTTGGCATATTTGGTTGGCAGATGTAAGTTGCGGTATGAAATATGGGTATCGTATTTATGGTAGTGAGTCCAGTAATCCAAATAAATTAATACTCGATCCTTATGCAAAGGCGGTCGTAGGTAAGCCAGATTTAAGTAGTATAGAAAGTCGATCTTGGTTTTTATTGAGTGATTATCGAGATAATGCACATTTAGCACCTAAAGGGGTTGTTTTAGAAGATAAATTTGAGTGGGAAGAGGATAAATCTCCAAATACAAGTTGGGGAGAAACCATTATTTATGAAGTGCATATTAAAGGTTTTACACAGTTGCGAGAAGATCTGCCTGAAGAAATTCGTGGTACTTACGCTGGATTGGCCGATCCTAAGATGATTGCATATTTAAAAGACTTAGGGATCACTGCTGTAGAGTTGTTACCGATTAATTATCATATTGATGAATTTCATTTGCAGGAAAAAGGATTACATAATTATTGGGGATATAATCCGCTAGCAATGTTTGCTGTTGAACCTAAATATTGGTCTGGACGAAAAGGTACTTCTCCTTTAACTGAATTTAAGTCTATGGTGAAAGCATTACATCAAGCAGGTATTGAGGTTATTTTAGATATTGTCTTTAATCATTCGGCAGAATCAGAAAAAGCATTTCCTACTTTTAGTCAGCGAGGTATTGATGATCGCAATTATTATTGGCGGGATAGTAATAGCAATTATTTGAATTGGACTGGTTGTGGCAATATGTTAAATCTTTCTAGTAACGTTGGACGTCAATGGGTGGTGGATTGTTTACGCTATTGGGTTGAAGAGTGTCATGTTGATGGTTTCCGCTTTGATTTGGCAACAACATTGGGAAGAGAAACGCCTTCTTTTAATCCACAAGCACAGCTATTTAAGGATATTGAGCAAGTAGAAAGTTTGCGTCATTGTAAATTCATTGCTGAGCCTTGGGACTTGGGCGAAGGTGGATATCAAGTCGGTAATTTTCCTGTCTATTTTAGTGAATGGAATGATCATTTTCGTGATGATATGTGTCGTTTCTGGCTTAGAAAAAGCGGAGAATTAGGGGCGTTCGCAGAGCGTTTTGCAGGTTCAAGTAATATTTATAAAAAAGAGAGATGTTTACCTCATAGGTCTATTAATTTTATCACTGCACACGATGGTTTTACTCTGAGAGATTTAGTGAGTTATAACCATAAACATAATTTAGCAAATGGTGAAAATAATAGAGATGGACGTGATGAAAACTACAGTTGTAATCATGGTTTTGAAGGTTCTGAGAATGCCGCGCCAGTTGTTGATGCTATGCGCTTTTCCCACAGCTGTGCCTTGTTGAGTAGTCTATTATTATCTAATGGTACACCTATGTTATTGGCTGGTGATGAGTTTGGAAATACACAATATGGTAATAACAATGCATATTGTCAAGATAATGAAATTGCTTGGTTAAAATGGAATTCATTTCATAAATCTTTATTTTTAGTTGTGAAAGAAATTATAAAAATACGCAAACAAATACCTAGCTTATCGACGAATAGTTGGTGGGGAAATGATAATGTGGATTGGCTAAATGTAAATGGGTATTTAATGAGTGTAGATGATTGGCAGAATTTGGAAATTAACGCATTTCAAATTATGTTAGATAAGCAATGGTTATTACTTATAAATGGGAAGGCTGGTTTACAACAGTT